>JADZFP010000163.1 GCA_020849825.1 Saprospiraceae bacterium | reverse complement strand
GAAAATAGCCAGTCCCGCGCCCACATTGGTGCCGTTGGTCGACACCTGTATACACTCGTCGCCGGGTGAAGTGTAGGTAAAAATGTAGTCGTTGCCGAACAGGAATCCGTCATTGCCGCAGGGCGTATTGTCGACGGTATTGCCCGAAAAACAGTTCGACAGGTCTTCGGCGGAATACGGCAGGGACGGCACGACCACTGGCGCGTCACAGGTAGTGGGCGGTGGTGTCGTGCAGGCATTGGGCGAGCACTCCCAGACGATTTGAAAACCGGCGTCGTTGACCAGAAAATCGGAGGTAAAATGGATGGTGGCACAATCGCCCGGTATTTGCACCTCGAAATTGGCGCCGTCGCCGGTCACTTGCGTCAGTTCCGTGCCGCTGAGGTCGTCGCCAATGATAAACGACAAGTAGTCAAAGTTAAATTCGGTGGAATAGGATACCACGTTCAGAATGATGCACTGGTGAAATTCCTGCGGGCAAATGGTAAAGGTCAGGTCTTCGTTGACTTGATAATCGGCATCGGGGCCGCCCGAATCCCAGAGGGTGCCGGTGCAACTTTGGCTGCCAGGCGAGTCGCCCATATTGATTTCGGGTACGTATTTTTCAATGCACAGTTTGAATGTGCCGGCATTCGGCGATGCCGTGGCAGAGTAATCATTGATCCTCAAATAATACGGAATGCCGGGCGTCAGACCGAATTGCTCGAGATGTATCTCGTTGACGTTCAGCGGCGCCGATGCGCAATCCAGCTCGGCCAGCCCCTCGTAAATACAATCGCCGCGGTAAATGGCTACCTGGGGCATTTGCATGGTGCCGTTGCCGTCGACATTGCCGTACACCGATATTTCGATGTCGACAATACTGCCGTCGGCCGGCAGGGTAAACTGGAACCAGACGTCGCGATCAACCCCGTTGACAAAGCAGGCCGGGATGTTATCATTGAGCGAAATATTGCTCGCTGTGGCGTCTACGTTGGTGTATTGCGCCGGATCGGAGCAATAAGGTACCTCCCCAAGGTCGATCAAGCCGGCGCAATCGTCGTTGACGGGCGCCTGGGCGAATAGGAACAGGGAGCAAACAGAAAACAGGGTGCTTAAAAAGACCTTCATGCAATTAGGTTTTAATTTCGGCCGAAAAATATCTGGAATTTACGGCGCAGCGATAAGACGGCGCGTTTTTTGAAAAATTCTTTTGCACAAATGCAATCAGGCGGCAAAAATGAATGCCTGGAAGCCCAAACTTTCAATCCGGCTTTCCTCACTACTTTTGCCCCCGAACTTTGACCATCCGAATCACAAAACCCATCCCTTGACACTTCCCATCCGCATCATCAACCGCTCAGACAACCCCTTGCCGGCTTACGAGACCGCCGGAAGCGCCGGACTCGACCTGCGCGCCAACCTCGCAGCGCCGGTCACTTTGCCTCCGCTCGGCCGCGCCCTCATCCCCACCGGGCTGTTTATCGAACTGCCTCAAGGCTACGAAGCGCAGGTCAGACCAAGAAGCGGTCTGGCACTAAAACGCGGCCTGACCATGCTAAATACCCCCGGCACCATCGACAGCGATTACCGCGGCGAGATCGGCTGCATTGTCGTCAACCTCTCGGCCGAAGCGCAAACCATCGAACACGGCGAGCGTATCGCCCAGATGGTCATCGCCCGTTACGAAACGATTCAGTGGCAGGAAGTGGACGAACTGACTGCAACCGATCGCGGCGCCGGCGGATTCGGCAGCACCGGAAAATCCTGATCCTTCAAATTTGACACCACACGCATGAACATCATCATACCGATGGCAGGCCGAGGCACCCGCCTGCGCCCGCACACGCTGACCGTTCCCAAACCCCTGATCCCCGTTGCCGGCAAACCGATTATTCAACGACTGGTCGAAAGCCTGGCCGGCTCCTATTCCGGCAAAATAGAAGAGATTGCCTACATCGTTGGCGATTTCGGCGCCGATGTTGAACGCGAACTGGTGGCGATCGCCGAAGCGCTGGGCGCGCGCGGCCGCATTTATTACCAGCAAAAAGCCCTGGGCGTCGGTCATGCGCTGTATTGCGCTGCCGAAAGCCTGAAAGGCCCCTGCATGATCGCTTTTGCCGATACCTTGTTTAAGGCGGATTTCTCCTTCGACGCCCGCGAAGACGGCGTCATTTGGGTGCAGAAGGTCAAAGACCCCTCCTCGTTCGGGGTGGTAAAACTGGATGCGGAAGGCTACATCACCGATTTTGTCGAAAAGCCGTCCACATTTGTTTCCGATTTGGCGATCGTTGGCATCTATTATTTCCGCGAAGGCGAAAAACTGCGTTCAGCCCTGCACGAAGTAATCCGCCGCGAAATGCGGGAAAAAAATGAGTTTCAACTGACCACCGCGCTCGAAATGCTCAAAAACGAAGGCCTCCGTTTCCGTACCGGCGAGATCGAGGAGTGGCTCGATTGTGGCAACAAGGAGGCCATCCTGTACTCCAACGAACGGATGCTGGTGTTTCATCGCGACCAGGGCCTCGTGTCGCCGCTCGCCACCATCGAAAACTCAGTGATCGTGCCGCCCTGCTTTATCGGCGACAATGCCGTGCTGCGCCACGCCGTCGTGGGGCCCTATGTCAGCGTCGGACACAACTCAACCGTCGAAAATACGGTTATAGCCAACAGCATTATTCAGAATCGTTCCCAGATCAAAAACGCCGTGTTGGAAAATTCCATGGTTGGCAATTCCAGCAAGTTCGTCGGCTCCCGCGACGAACTCAATCTGGGCGATTATTCACACTTTACCCAGCGGTAAACAAACACCGGAAAACCGCCGAACCTGAATTTTACATGAAAAAATACCTTCTGTTTGCCTGCCTGCTCGGCATTTCCCAAATTTCGCTTGCCCAAAATACGCTCGACGGCATGGTCAAACTCGTGCCGGAACAGGAAGTCGGACGCCAAAGCGATTTTATCAATGCCGAAAAGGAGCGCATCCTCCAGCACTGGGATAAAGCGATCCCGCTTTACAAAAACTTCCTGCGCGAAAACCCCGACAACGATGCGGCCTGGTTCGGTATGGCGCGTTGCGAATTTGCCAAAAAGAACTTCGACACCGCGCTTGAAAATATCAACAAAGCCGTGGCCATTGCTCCTGCCAATCAGTGGTATCGCGTCCTGCAAGCGGATATTTACGACCAGTTGGGACGCACCAAAGATGCCGCCGCGGTTTTTGCCGAATTGACCAAAATGTACCCCCAAACCCGCGAATTTTATGAAAAACAAGCCTACTATGCGGTGTTGTCCGGCGACCCGCAGGGCGGTTT
The DNA here is from genome assembly GCA_020849825.1 of Saprospiraceae bacterium. Classification (GTDB taxonomy): domain Bacteria; phylum Bacteroidota; class Bacteroidia; order Chitinophagales; family Saprospiraceae; genus M3007. Next base: position 1,269 of record JADZFP010000163.1, on the reverse strand, counting down.
GAAAGCCCTGGACCAACTCGAAAAAGTGATTGGCGTGACCGAAGAGACCTGTATGAAAAAACACGTTATTTACCTCGGCATGTCGGACAACAAACGCGCCGCCGGCGAACTGCAGCGCCTGGCCGATACTTATCCAAATCGCCTCGAATACCGCCACCGCCTGGCAAAGTTCTACACCGAAACCGGCGACAAAAACGCCGCCCGGAAAGTCTACGAAGACATCCTGCGCCGCAATCCCAACGACCGCGAAGCGCAACTGGCTCTCCTCGACCGTAAAACCAATGCCAGCGAAACCGCGTACCTCGAATCTCTGTTCCCGATTTTCAGCGACCCCGTGGCGCCGATCGATCCCAAAATCCAGCAAATCGCTCCTTATTTATCCAAACTCACCCCCTCCGACCCCAATGCGCCGGCTATGATCCGCCTGGCAGAAGCACTGGAAAAAGCGCACCCGAACGACCCGAAAACATACAGCGTTTCCGGTGGCGTATTTTATCAGTTGGACCGCCCCAATGAGGCCTTGGAAAAATACCGGCATTGCCTGCGCCTCAACCCCAATGTTTTTGGCGCCTGGGAAAATACCATGACCATCCTCGACGAGCAGAAAAACTACGACGAACTGCTCAAAACGGCCGAACAAGCCATGGACGCGTTTCCTAACCAACCCAAAGGCTACTTGTTCTACGGCGTTGCAGCAACCGAAAAAGGCCGCTACGACGATGCCGTCAGTCAACTCGAACAAGCGCTCATCATGGCCGGCAACAGCCCGCTTCGGCTCGACATACTGGATCAGCTGGGCGTGGTATTGACCCGTAAAAAAGACTACCCCGGCGCCGCCAAACGGTTCGAACAGGCACTCGCCAAAGGCGGAGAACAACATGCCGGTGTGCTCGAACATTACGGCGACCTGCTTTCGCTCCAGAACGACAAAAAAGGCGCCCAGTCCTACTGGCAGAAGGCCTACGATCTGTCTAAGAACCCCGCTTTGCTCGAAAAACTGAAATAAACTCCATGGCCCTATTTCTTGCCAAAACAATGCACGGCCTCGAACCCGTGCTGGCCGACGAACTCCGCGCCCTGGGCGCTGCTGATATCCGGCCGCTGAAACGCGCCGTGTCGTTTGAGGGCGATAAAAAACTGCTGTACCGGGCCAATTACGAATTGCGTACGGCATTGCGAATACTCGTGCCTGTTCATTCCTTTCCGGCCTACAACGAACGAAACCTGTACTCCGGTGTCCGGGAAGTCGACTGGGGTCGATACCTGACG
>JADZFP010000162.1 GCA_020849825.1 Saprospiraceae bacterium | reverse complement strand
TCGGCACCGTGACCATCCCCATCAGTGTAAATTGCCAGGGCGTTCCGCCAAAAGCGAACATGTGGTCGTAGCGCAGGCCGTATTCGGGTTTTAGTTTTGAACGTTGCCATTCCTGTTCGAGCCGGGCGATGCGAAGGCTTTGTTCGATGGCGCGAAAATCGCTGCGGGCGGCGATCCGCGAAGTATCGGGCAACACGGGAATCGGCGGCAATCGCCAACCGGCGGTGTCAATCTCGAAACCGGTCGCGGGGTCACGTTGCATCAGGGCGTTCAGCATGGCGCGTTGCTGGCGGATTTCACCCGCGTACATAGCCTGCATCCGTTCGAGGTCGGCCAATTCGGTTTGGGCTTTATAAACGCTGCCGAGTTTTTCGCGGTTGTACTGGAATCGCTGTTCGGCGCTTTCGATGAGCAGGCGTAGGGCGGTTTTGCTCTCTTCGAGGACGGCAATTTTCTTTTCCAACACTAACCAATTGTAATAGGCGGTTTTTGCCTCGGCAAACAACATATTTCGCATCACCCCCCGCTCGGCCACTTCCATGCCCGACATAGCGTACATGTAGCGTTGTTCGGCTTTTTGCATACGGCGGTTGGGGAACATCTGTTCGCCGGTAACCATAAATGAACCCATGCCTTCGCTCCACCTCGCCGTATTGTACGGGGTCATAAAAAAGCCGCCGCCGACCTGGGGCGGGGGCATGGTGATGGTGCCTTTTGCGTAAGTGTCGAGTTCGCGGACGCGCGCATCGGCGCCTTGCAGGCGCGGGTGTGCAGTCTCGATGCGGGTCAGGATGCTATCGAGGGAGAGCGGGGTTTGCCCGCCGGATTCGAAGGCTGCAAGCAGCAGCAGGATGATAATTTTGAATCTGTTCTTCATCTCAATCGTTGAGTTGCACGAGTTTCAAGGCGCCGGTTTTTCTCAATTCGTATTCCATTACGATGGCAAACAGCACCGGCAGCACAATCAGCACGAAAAGCGTGGAGGTAATCAGGCCGAACACGAAGGGGATAACAATGGGTTTCATCACATCGCTGCCCGTCCCCGTGGCCAGCAGCACGGGCAACAAACCAATAATATCTACCAGGACGGTCATCAGTTTGGGGCGCAACCGAAGCACGGCGCCGTCGTAAATAGCGTCTTCGACATCCTGGTTGGTGAAGGATTTGCTTTCTTCTTTCAGTTTGGCTGATTTGTCGTACAGCGAGTTGTTCATGTAAACGAGCATCAGAATGCCCGTTTCCACGGCCACGCCAAACAGCGCAATGAACCCGACAGCCACCGCGACCGAAAAATTGACATCAAAAAAATGAAGCGAATAGGCGCCGCCGACCAGTGCGACCGGAATGCCGGTGAGCACAATTAGTGTTTCGCGGAAAGAATTGAAAGTGAAATACAGGATCATCATAATGATGACGAGCACAATCGGCATGATGATTTTCAGGCGCTCATTCGCGCGCACCTGGTTTTCGTATTGGCCGCTCCATTCTAAGAAATACCCTTTCGGTAGTTTTTGTACGGCGGCTTCCAACTTCTTTTTTGCATCGGCAACCGTGCTTCCCAGGTCCCGGTCGCGCACGTTGAACAACAGCGTACCGCGCAGCAAGGCATTTTCGGAATTGATCATCGGCGGCCCGTCGGAAATACTTACATCTGCCACTGCTGAAAGCGGAATGGGGCCGTATTCCATCGTTTGCATTTGCAAGCGTTTCAGCTTTTCAATTTTATCCCTGAAATCCTGCGCAAAGCGGACGTTCACGGAAAAGCGCTGTCGTCCTTCTATCGTGGTGGTCACATTCATACCGCCCAAAGCGGTCTCAATGAACATGTTCACGTCGTCCACCGTAAGCCCGTATCGCCCTATTTCGTCTTTTCTGATCTTAATATCAACATACATGCCGCCGGTAATCGGCTCGGCATACAAATCCTTCACGCCGTCCACGCCCTGCAACTCTATCCTGAACTGCTGCGCCAATTTATTGATGGTATCGAGGTTCTGCCCGTAAATTTTTACGCCGACATCCGTGCGGATACCCGTGGAGAGCATGTTGATGCGATTGATGATGGGTTGCGTCCAGCCGTTCACCACGCCCGGGATTTGCAGTTTGGCGTTGAGTTGGTCAATGATGTCGTTTTTCGTCATGCCCGCGCGCCACTGCGATTGCGGTTTGAGCAAAATAATCGTTTCAATCATGCTCACCGGGGCGTTGTCGGTGGCAGAGTTCGCTCTACCTGCTTTACCCAGCACATTCTCTACCTCGGGAAAATCCTTGATGATTTTGTCCTGCACCTGCATGATTCGTTTGATTTCGGAGTTGGAAACGCTCGGCAGTGTGACCGGCATAAACAAGAGCGAACCTTCATCGAGCGGGGGCATAAACTCCGTACCGAGATTCAGGACTAGCGGAATACTGCCCAGCACCAGCGCCAGACTCAATGCAATGGTTGTTTTTTTCCATCGCATACACCAAACGATTGCAGGCGAATACAGCCATTTGAAAAAACGGGAGACAGGGTGTTGGCTTTCAGAGCGCACTTTTCCTTTCAACAGCATGACCATCAGTACCGGAACGAGGAACACCACGACAAAGGCCGAACCAATCATGGCAAACGTCTTCGTCCATACAAGCGGGGAAAACAGTTTGTGCTCCTGCCCGGTGAGGAACAAAATCGGACTGAAAGACACCAGTGTGATGAGGATGGAATTCACGATGGCGCCTCCAAGCAGTTTGGATGATCTTTCAATCCGCGCTTCTCTTTCTTCGTTGGTAAGCAAGTTATTCTGTTTCATTTGCCAGCGATTTCATTGCGTTTTCGACCATTACGATACCGGCATCCACCAGGTCGCCCACTGCCAGCGCGATACCTGCCAGCGACATGATGTTGGAGGCGATGCCGAACCAACTCATCATGATGAAGGAAATGAGTACCGACATCGGGATGGTAATGACCACAATCAGGGTACTTCGCACGTGCAGCAGGAAAATAAAAAGCACGATGCACACCACGACGATTTCCTCGATGACGGCTTCTTTCAACGTGGCGATAGTGGCTTCGATCAAATCCGAGCGGTCGTAGGCCGCCTTGAATTTCACGCCCGGAGGAAGGCCCTTCTCCACGTCTCCAAGTTTTGCCTTCAAACGGTCAATCACATCCTTCGCGTTTTCACCGTAACGCATCACGACGATGCCGCCCACCTTTTCGCCCTCACCGTTTTCTTCCACAATGCCCAGGCGGAGTTCGCCGCCCATTTGTACCGCTGCCACGTCGCGTACTTTTACGGGAATCGAATTGAGGGTTTTCAGGGTGATGTTTTCTATTTCCCGAATGTCTTTGATATAGCCCAATCCCCGGATGATGTAGCCGATGTCCGACTGCTCGAACTTCCTTCCGCCCACATCGTTGTTGTTCGCTTTTATTTTTTCGGCGACATCCATGATCGTGATGCCGTAGTAGTTGAGTTTCAATGGATCTACCACTACTTGGTACTGCTTTTGAAATCCGCCGAATGAGGCCACCTCGCTCACCCCTTTCACCGTTTGCAGTGCGAAACGGATGTACCAATCCTGCAAAGCCCGCAATTCGCCCAAATCATAACCGGGCGCATCGAGTGTGTACCAATAGACGTGCCCCAAACCCGTCCCGTCGGGGCCAAGCGTGGGTGTGATTCCTGCCGGGAGCAGTCTTTGAGCATAATTCAGGCGTTCAAGCACGCGTGTCCGCGCCCAGTAAATATCCACCTCATCCTCAAAAACCACGAAGACAAAACTCATCCCGAACATGCTGTTGGCGCGAATATTTTTTACTTTCGGAATGCCCTGCAAATTGCTCACAAGCGGATAGGTGACCTGGTCCTCCATGATCTGCGGGCTGCGCCCCATCCATTCGGTAAAAATGATGACCTGATTCTCCGACAAATCGGGAATAGCATCTACGGGCGTATTCTTTACCGCGTAAATCCCATACACGGCAATCGCCGCGGCCATCAGCAAAACGACGATGCGGTTTTTAAGAGACCAGGTTATTAGAGCATCAATCATAGTTTTTCATTTTGAAAGAATTCCAAATGTTTACCCAGCCGGATGATGACCATGGCCAGCAGACCGGTCCCGATGCTCACCCCCCAGTCGGCTGCCGACATGGGCACTACTGAAAGTGCGGTTCGTATTGGTTCAATTAGGTATAGACCAACGATGATAAAAATACAAGCAACAATGGCATACCAGACGTATCGATTGCGGACAACCTCGGTGCGCCAAAACGGAGCGTCAATTGAGCCCATATTGAAAACATGAAACAATTGACTGAAAATCAGTGTAAAAAACAGGATGTTGTTGCAGCGTTGCACCAACCAATCATCGCCTGCATGAATAAAAAAGTGGCTGAAATATACCGCTCCGATAGTGCCTGCCGATAATACGACAGAATAAAAAATAATCCTTCGCCAACGCGCCCGGTCAATGATTGGCTCATCCGGGTTTCGGGGCCGATGCGCCATGACGCCCGGGCTGCCGGCCGTAACGCCCAATGCCAGCGCGGGCAGCACGTCCGTGATGAGATTGATGAACAGAATTTGAAGGGGTTTCAATTGGAAATGCAAAAAGAGCAGCGAAACGGAGGCTATTACGAGCAATTCGCTCAAATTGCATGACAACAGAAAAACGACAAACTTTCGGATGTTGTCAAAAATAACCCGCCCCTGCCGGATGGCAGTAACGATGCTGGCAAAACTATCGTCACGCAGCACCATATCGGCTACCTCCTGCGCAACCTGAGTGCCGCGTTGCCCCATAGCTATACCTATATCGGCTTTTTTTAGTGCGGGAGCATCGTTTACACCGTCGCCGGTCATGCCTACAATGTCTTTACGCTCCTGGAAAACGCTTACCAAATCGAGTTTTTGTTTCGGACTAACCCGGGCGAATATTTTTGTGCCCGCCCAACGCGATTTGTCCGCCGCGCTGAGTTTTTCGAAATCCGGCATATCCTTTCCCAGCACCACCTCTGTCTCGTCGGAATCTATGATGCCCAGTTGCCTGCCGATGGCTTTCGCTGTGGCGGGGTGATCGCCGGTGACCATCACCACCTCGATGCCCGCCGCCCGGCATTCGCGGATGGCGGCGGGAATCTCTTTTCTCGGCGGGTCAATCAATCCGAAAAGTCCAGCAAAAACCAGATTTTCGGTCAGGCTCTTCGAGGTTTTCGCATCTGATTTGAAAGCGCCTGCAATGACTTTCATTCCCGAAGAAGCCATTTTTTCCGCTTCGACGAGCCATACTTTGCGGTGCTGTGGAGTTATCGGGACGTTTTTGTCGGAATCGAGCAGGGAGGAGCAACATTCCAATAAATCTTCGGCGGCGCCTTTGGCAAAAACCATGTTGCCTTCCGGCGTCTGATGCTGCGTCGCCATGATTTTGGTTTCGGAAGAAAAAGGTATTTCCGACAGCTTTGGGCATTGAAGGCGACGGCCATTGATATCTTCCCCCTGCCGGAGCGCGAATTTGAGCAGCCCGGTTTCGAGCGGATCGCCGATTTCGGTAAAATCTCCTTTTTGGGCGGCAATGTCGGCGTTGTTGCAAAGGATGGCGATTTGCAGGAGGCGGTCATACTGCGCTTTGGGCAATCGGCCGGCAGGAAGCAATGTTTCATCATCACGCTTTGCCCACGCGCCACCCGGAGAGGCCAGCGCCTCGACCTCCATTTTGTTTTGCGTAAGCGTCCCGGTTTTGTCGGTACAAATCACGGTAGTCCCGCCCAAAGTCTCCACCGCCGAAAGTTTGCGCACAATCACATTGTGGCGAGCCAGCCTGAGCATTCCCTGTGCCAGCGCGAGGGTAGCCACAATGGGCAAACCTTCCGGCACGGCAGCTACGCCGAGCGCAATAGCGGTTTCAAGCATTTCAACAATCGGTTTCCCGCCAATTACTCCAACCGCGAAAATGACTGCTACCAAGCCTATGGTTATTTTTATGAGGCGGCCACTGAACGCGGCAAGCTTCTTTTCCAGCGGCGTAGCGGCTTGTTCGGAAGTGCCGACAAGGTGGGCGATTTTACCCAATTCAGTATTCATGCCCGTTCCAAAGACTACGGCCCAGCCATTGCCTTTGGTGACGAAAGTTCCTTTGAAAAGCAGGTTCGACTGTTCT
>JADZFP010000161.1 GCA_020849825.1 Saprospiraceae bacterium | reverse complement strand
CGCCTCGACGTGCGCTGGCCCGATGGCAAAACCCAAACCCTGACCAATGTACCAGCCAACCAGCGGCTCACGCTGCGCTACGCCGAGGCATCCGGTAAGGTTGCCACGCTCGCGCCGCCCGCCCCGGCCAACACCCTGCTGAAAGAAGTGCCGGCAGCACAGTCGGGCGTTGGTTTTGTGCACAATGAGAACCACTACCTCGATTTTGAACAATTTCCGCTCAACCCCTGGACGGAATCCGACCTCGGCCCGCTCGTGGCCAAAGGCGACGTAAACGGCGACGAGCTCGACGATTTTTATATCGGAAACGCGTTTAAATCGCCCGGCGCCCTGTACGTACAGACGCCCGATGGCAAATTCAAACCCGCTTCGGAAGGAGTGTGGCAAACCGATCAGATCTACGAAGACCACGGAGCCGTGTTCTTCGATTTCGATCTCGATGGCGATCAGGACCTGTTTGTGGTGAGTGGCGGCGCCGAGGCCATGGCGGCAACCCGCAGCCAGGCCTGGCAATGCAGGCTCTACCTGAATACCGATGGCAAAGGGACTTTTGCCAGAGCCGGACAAGGCCTGCTGCCCGACATCCAGGAGGTCGGAATGCGCGTCGTCGCCCACGATTATGATCAGGATGGCGATCAGGATTTGTTCATCGGCGGCAGGGTGACGCCCGATAAATGGCCCCTTGCGCCGCGCAGTTTCATTCTGCGCAACGACCGCGGCCGGCTGACCGACGTGACTGCCGAGATGGGCGGCGATTTTACCCGTTGCGGCATGGTGACCGATCTGGCCTGGGCCGATCTCGACAAAGACGGGACGGCCGAACTGGTCGCGGTAGGGGAGTGGATGCAGATTCAGGTGTTTCGTATGCAGGCCGGCAAACTGGTCGATCAAAGCGCCCCCTTCGGGTTTGAGCATTCCAACGGACTCTGGCAGCGCCTGGCCATTGCCGACCTCGATGGCGATGGCGACCTGGATATCGTTACGGGCAATTTGGGCCTGAACACACGCCTGAAAGCGGCGGCCAATGCACCGCTGCGCTGCTTTGCCGACGATTTTGATAAAAACGGCACACTCGACCCGGTCATGGCTTTTTATGAAAACCGCCGCCTGGTTCCGCTGGTCCAGAAGGATGTTTTGGTCAAACAAATGCCGCCCCTGAAAAAGAAGTTTCTCTACGCCAGCGCCTATGCCAAAGCGGAAATGGCCGACATCTGGCCGCAAAGCACCCTCGATAACGCGCTGAATCTGTTTTGTTACGATCTGGAAACATGCTGGTGGGAGAACAAAGGCGGGAAGTTTGAGCGTCGTGCATTGCCGCGCCAGACACAGGTGTCGGTGATGCAAGGCATTGTGATCGACGATTTTAACGCCGATGGCAGCCCGGATATCCTGCTGGCGGGCAACAAACACGGTTTTGAAGTAGAGACAGGCCCCTGCGATGCCGGCGCGGGTACCCTTTTGCTCAACGACGGGCGCGGTAATTTCCGCTGGGCCACCAACCTGGAATCCGGGTTCTGGGCGCGCAAAGAGGTGCGCGACCTCGCGCTGTTAAACGGCGCCGCCGGCCGCCGTTGGGTGGTGGTGGCGAATAATTCGGGACCGGTACAGATTTTTGGAAGGTAAGAAGATTGTTTGCCGCTTGGCGGGTGGTGTTAGCCGTTCATAAGCGGCTAGGCGATGCAGTGTTATGCATTATTTGGCGGGCAATCTATATTTGCTGTCAGAAGCATAATACTCCTGACCGAATATGACTGAAAATCCTTCTGATTTGCCTAATCGCCTCGATGAATTATTGAAGGCTGTGCGCGAATTGCGCAAATCGACAAAAGCCATTGTCGATGACATAAAAAGGGCATACACAAAAAAAGAAAAGGATATTCCCCTTCGCTGCTCGGAAGCCAGCTTTTCCCGGTATCGTAAACAGGAAGAAAGGGATTCACCAGAAGCCGCAGAGTTAGTGGCACTTATCGAAGATGTTTATCAGGATTGGTTTAATAAAGAACAGAAGATCCTATACGAGCCATCGACAAACTCTTACATCGTTAAAGGAAAACCTTCCAAAAGGGGGGAAGAGGGAGTATCAAATGAAATCGAGATCAAGTCCCTCGAAAATCTCCTCAACCATTCCGCCATAACCGAAGCCGTTTCAAAAGGCGTCAAGACCCTGCGTATACTCGACACCTGGCTGCCTTATATGCTGCACGGAGGGGATGTTTTATTGAAAGAATGGGCCCAAAAAGCGGAGACTATTCAGATACTGATTCTGGAACCCGCCAGTGATGGCTTGCGTTTGCGGGCGGAGTCTCTCGGTTACGAGTTTAAAACCCTGCAAATGGAGGTGCTGAAGAATCTGGAGATGATCCTCAAACTGGCCGATGACTTTAGGGGGAAGTGCCATATCGAGGTGCGTCTGTATGATTCCCTGCCGACGGTCAACCTGTATCTGGTCGATGATATCGCTTTTTATGGCTTTTTTTTGCAAAATGGCTACTCTCAGAACCATTTTTTTAACCGGACAGAAGGTGCGGCGACCGACAACTACGTCATTAAACAATTGGCGGCCCACTTTGACTCCATTTGGGACAAATCGGCCAGGGATGGCAACAAAGTGGATAAAAACAAGATCAGGAATCTCACGAATCAGGTAGCGGAAAAGATCTCGACGATAGACAAGTTACACACCAGATACTGGCTTTATTATGTGAAGGAAAGAGACGGGAAGCGGTATTTGCAGGCCAATATTCTATATACCAACTCGGTGTCGAAATGCAAACTGCTGTATTACAATGCCCGGATAGATTCTATGGATGATACGACGGGCAAGATCAAAATCGTTGGCGAGAGTGGCAATTTGGTGTTCAATTTTACGGGCTCGTCGTTTTTTCTCGAAATACATTTTTCACCATTAATCGCGATCAAACCCCAAACTATCCCGATTACGCTGATGCAAATTGATCAGCGACAGGCAAAGCCGGTGGCCAGTTTTGGTTTTATGGTAAAGGTGGAAGACAACCAGGAACTGGCCGCTTTTGAATTGCCGCTCGACGACCAGACAACCCTCAATGACCCTCGTATCCCGGCCCAGGTTGTCAGAGCTTTGCAAAGAGAATTCGCTCAAACGCTGCGCCATCATTCTACGCCGCCTGCGCAACTACAGGAATGGCCGGCACAGCACAACGATCAAATTGTAGAACGGCTCCGAAGCGCCGATTGGCGGGTATACTTCCCGGAGCATTATCCCGAATACGACACCAATATTGAAAATCTTATCCTCAAAAATGATGTTTTAATCGCTGTCGGAACGGCTCGCGTACGGTTTTCACTGGGCGCCAACGGCGCTTTGATCGTGACCGCCGATACCCCCTCCGGAACCAAACTGACAGGAGAAGCGAACATCGTAGAAGCCGGACGGGATTATTATATCCATTGCCACCTCCAGTCCGACCCGCCTCGGAGAGGAATTTTGCTGCAAATGGTAATTCGCCTTGGCAGAGACCTGAAAATGGAAACGGCCAGAAAAATGGTGGG
>JADZFP010000160.1 GCA_020849825.1 Saprospiraceae bacterium | reverse complement strand
TCTCCCATTCTTGTCCCAACGACACGAGGGTCGCCCCGGTCACATTCCATCATCCATCTTCTTACACTTCCACATCATGCGCAAACCTGTTTATTTCGGCATTTTTCTTTGCCTGATTTTCTCCGCTCAACTCGCCCAGGCCCAGGGGGCCGCTACCGCCGGCGAAAGCCCCGCCAAATTTCGCAAAAACATTTTTGTCGAGGGCCTTGGCAATGGCCTGATTCTTTCAGCCAACTACGATATGCGTCTGAAACGCGGCGTCAACGACGGCCTTGGCTTCCGGGCCGGCATCGGCGGCGGTGGGCTGGAAGGAACCGCCTCCAACGGCGACTACATCAGCGCCAATTTTATCACGATTCCGGTGAGTATCAATTATCTGGTGGGCAAACGCCGCAGTTTTTTCGAAGCCGGGCTGGGCATTACCCCCATCTACGTCAATGCCGACCTGGCTGTGATCGACAATGAATTCTACTCTGGCAAAGGCTGGGGCGCAGCGGGCTTTATCAACATGGGCTATCGCTTTCAACCGCTTCGCAACAACGTGATGTTCCGCCTCGACTGGACGCCGGCGATTACCTCCGAAGGGTTCTTTGCCGGCTTTTTCGGCGTTTCGCTGGGCTATTCTTTCCTGTAAACGGAATGCAGTGTCAAACAAAACGGCCCCCGTCTTTGCTGGACGGAGGCCGTTATTTTTTGGAGGCAAAATGTGCCGCGGTTTAACTGCGGCTGATGTAGTGTTCCAAAAAGTGAATATGTTCTTTTTGCTCGCGCATGATCGCCGTGACAATATCGCCGATGCTGAGCATGCCTACCACTTCCTGCTGCTGCGTCACCACCGGCAAATGGCGGATGTGTTTGTCGCTGAACAATTGCATGCAGTCGTCGATGTTCATCTCCGGCGTCACGGTGAACACATTGGCCGTCATCACCTCGGTCACCGGGGTGCTTTTGGCTTTTCGGCCCTGAATAATACCCTTCCGGGCATAGTCGCGTTCTGAAAAAATGCCCACGAGCCGGCCGCCGTCCATGACCATCACTGCGCCTATGTTTTTTTCTGCCATGAGTTCGAGCGCGTCAATCACCATGTCGTCCGGGCTGACGCTGAGTACGATGTTAAAGGGTTTTCCAGCCAACAATTGTTTTACGGTGAGCATCGGTATGGATTTTTTAAAAATGAAGAATTAAAGATTGTCATTTGGCATTAATTGCCCTTGTTTAGCTAAGTTATGGAATTTTTGATAAAATTCAAAATTTTAACCAAAACACCCTATTCGTTTTTTAACGGAATACTTGACACGAAAGACCTTGTAATGGTTGCAGCTCGTCTAATAGGATCATTACCCCTCAATGCTCATTACCGAGTATTCGGCAAAGCGCCTTACCATTGCAGAACAATTCGAGCCATTTTCCGGTAAAAAAATCCAGTATTCATGCGCTTGCCCGTTACCCTCCTTTTATCCGCCTTTTTGGCCCTGCCTTTTGCCTTGTCGGCCCAGATCAAATCGCCTGATGCATTTTTCCCGCATCAGCCCGGCGTACAATACACCCGGCACGATCAACTCACCGATTATTTTGAGTACCTGGCTGCCAATGCAACCCAGACCATGCGGCTCGAACGATATGGTATGACTAATGAAGACCGCCCCTTGCAGGTGGCTTATTTCTCCGCACCGGAAAACATGGCACGGCTCGAACAAATCCGGGTCAATAACCTGCGCCTGGCCGGGGTAGCCGATGGCACACCCGACCTGAGCAACCCGATCGCAATCGTATGGCTGAGCATGAGCGTGCACGGCAACGAAGCCTCGGGCTCCGAATGCAGCCCCGAATTGGCGTACCGCCTGGCCACACAGACCGATCCGCAGATTCGGGAATGGCTGAAAAACACAGTCGTGGTGCTCGATCCCTCGCTTAATCCCGATGGATACAGCCGCTATACCAACTGGTTCAGGGGCGTATCGGGCCCTGGCCCCAACGTAAACCCCGAAGCCCGCGAACACCGCGAACCCTGGCCGAGCGGGCGCACCAACCACTATTATTTCGACCTCAACCGCGACTGGGCCTGGGCAACCCAGGCGGAAAGCCGGCAGCGAATCGTCCTTTACCAAAAATGGCTGCCGCAGGTGCATGCCGACCTGCACGAGCAATACGTCGACAACCCCTACTACTTCGCGCCGGCCGCCGAACCGATGCACGACTACATCACGCCCTGGCAACGCGAATTCCAGACCCAGATCGGTCAGAATCACGCCCGCTACTTCGATGCCAACGGCTGGCTTTATTTTACCAAAGAGGTGTTCGACCTGTTCTACCCTTCTTACGGCGATACCTACCCGATGTTCAACGGCGCAATCGGGATGACGTACGAACAAGCCGGCAACAGTTCCGCTGGCCGGGCCATTATTACCGGCATCGGCGATACGCTCACGCTGGCCGACCGTATGGAGCACCACCTGACGACCAGTTTGTCGACCATTGAAATCGCCAGCAAAAATGCCCGCGCCGTTGTCGAAAACTTCCGCAACTACTACAGCCGAAGCGCCACACAGCCGCAAGGCGCCTACGTGTCGTTTGTCATCCGGGCCGGCAACGACCCCAACAAAGTCAATGCGCTTTGCCAGCTCCTCGATCTGCACCACGTCCGGTACGGACTGGCCGGGGCAAGCAGCGGTAACTTGCGCGGCTGGGACTACGTGAGCAGCCAGGAGGCAAGCGTCACCATTCAGCCCAACGACCTGGTTATCAGCGCATACCAGCCCCACGGCACCTTTGTACAGGTGCTTTTCGAGCCGTCTCCCCGCTTGTCGGATTCCCTCACCTACGACATTACGGCCTGGGCATTGCCCTACGCCTACGGCCTCGATGCCGTGGCGCTGAAAAGCCGGCTGGAGCCCAAAAAAGCCTACGAACCCTATAAAGCGCCCGAGGTGCGGCTGGCCGCTTCGCCTTATGCCTGGTGCGTGCACCGCCGTTCGCTGGCCGAAGCGAAATTCCTGGCCGACATACTCGACAAAGGCGTCAAGGTGCGCTATTCGATGAAACCCTTCGCGCTGGCCGACCAGCAATTCGAGGCGGGCGCACTGGTGATCAACCGCGCCGACAACCACGCCATGGCCGGCGAACTCGACGGCATCGTACTCGAAGCCGCACGCAAAAGCAACGTCAACGTACATGCCATGTTCAGCGGATTCGCCGGAGCCGGCCGCGACCTGGGTTCCGATAGTTACGTGCCGCTTTTCAGACCCAATATCGCCTTGGTGTACGGTGAGGAGGTTGACGACAATTCTTTCGGGCATGCCTGGTTTTTCTTCGATCACGACCTGAAATACCCGGTCACGGCGCTTCCGCTCGACAAACTCGGCCGCGTAAAACTCAACGATTACAACATCCTGATATTCCCCAACGGCTACTACAACCTGCCGGAAGCAACCCTGAAACAATTGCAGGACTGGGTGCGCGGCGGCGGGCGCATCATTGCCTACGAGGGCGCTGTGAAAGCTTTTGCCGACAAAGACGGCTTCGCGCTTAAAAGCAAAGCCGACCCGAAAAAAGATACCACGGAAACCAAACCCAAACCATACCAATCGAGAGAACGCGACGGCATCAGCGACCAATTGCCCGGCGCCATCGTAAAAACGAAGGTCGACAACACCCATCCGCTCGGCTTCGGCTTGCCGGATTATTACTTTTCGCTCAAAACCACCGCGAGCGCGTTCGAACTGCCCGACAAAGCGACCACCGTGGTCTGGCTGGGCGACAACTATACGTCTTCGGGTTTTATCGGCAGCCGGGTACGGCCTAGGCTCAACAACACGCCCGTCGTTGCCGTACAACGAATGGGCGAGGGGCAGATCGTTTATTTTGTCGACAACCCGCTTTACCGTTGTTTCTGGGAACAAGGCAAGGTGCTGTTTTCCAATGCTTTATTTTTCTAAATTTCCTTAACCATGTTTTTCAATCTCGCCGAACAGAATTCGATCGCCAACCAGTTCGTGGCCGAATTACGCAACGTGGAACTGCAAAAAGACCGGCTCCGGTTTCGTCGAAATCTGGAACGGATCGGGGAGATCATGGCCTATGAAATCTCCAAAACCCTCGAATACGAACCCTTTGAAGTGGAAACGCCTCTGGGCGTCGCCATGGTGCCGCTCCCTTCCCCCCGGATCGTACTGGCCACCATTCTGCGGGCAGGTCTGCCCTTCCATCAGGGTATGCTGAATTATTTTGATCAGGCCGACAATGCCTTTATTTCCGCCTACCGCCGCCACCACAAAGACGGAACGTTTGAAATCCAGCTCGACTACGTCAGCACGCCCGATCTCGACGGCTGCGTGCTGATCCTCTGTGATCCCATGCTGGCTACCGGCTCCTCGATCGACGTAGCGCTGAAAGAACTAAGCCGCTTCGGCAAACCCGCCTCAATCCACATCGCAACGGTTATCGCCAGTGCCGCCGGCGTCGATTCCGTACAGCGCCTGCACCACAACGCCCGGCTCTGGGTGGGCGCCCTCGACGAGGAACTGACCGGAAAATCCTACATCGTGCCCGGCCTGGGCGATGCCGGCGATCTGGCCTACGGAGAAAAACGTTAGTGGGTGTTGGGTTTTAGGAAAAAGGGTTGTTTCTGCTCTCGATAACTTTTGCGGCAGCAATAAACCACCGCTCGCGCGAGGATTTGCCTCGTGACACTACCCGAGAGCAGAAACAACCCTTTTACCTAAAACCCAATACCCAATACCAACGAAGTTACGCCTGCGCCGGCGGGGTATTGAAATTCATGGGCGGGAAGGGCGGCTGGTCGGGCTCCTCGATCTTTCCGAATTGCATTTCGTATTTCTGCACATTGTCGCGCAGGGCATGCAGCAGGCGTTTGGCGTGCTGCGGCGTGAGCACGATACGGGCCTTCACTTTGGCCTTGGGCACATTGGGCATCATGCGAATAAAATCGACCACGAATTCGGCGTGCGAGTGCGAGATGATCGCCAGATTGGAATAGATACCGTCAGCCACTTCTTCCGAGATCTCGATATTGATGGCAGGCTGCTGCTGGTTCTTGTTGTCAGACATGAATAACTAGATTAAGAGTGAAAATTATCAGGATGTTTGGAGGGACAAAATTACCGGAAAAAACAACGCGAGCCGTACAGCCTTGTTTAAAATCGGATCAGATCGTGCAGAATGACAAAAGCGATAATGCCCGCGGGCACGAAAAATATCTTCATCTGCAATTGTGGAAAAACCGCCACGCTGAACAGCGCGCCGCCTAAAAAACTGCACATAATGATGATCCGCAAAAACGCTTCGCGCTGCACCAGGCGCCGCTTCTCGCCCTCCGAATGGAATATCTCGGCGATATCGACCCCGAGTTCGTTGACGACCCCGGTGATCTGACTGGCTTTGATCAGCGAAGAGGTCGTGAGGCTCACCATGGCATTTTGAATACCGATGGCAAACAACATCATGGCTGGAAAAGTGAGCGGATGCAGGGCGCCATTCCCGTCTTTGGTATGCGATGCGCCGACGAAAACAAAAAGGCCGATCACCGTCAGCAGGGGCAGAAGGTGCAAATAGCGCTTTTTGAGCAACTTCTCCCGTTCCACACACCAGCCGGCAAAAAAACCGCCCAGAAAAAACGAAAATAGCCAGAGAAACACCGACCCGGCCGTCTCGAAATGCCCTTCGTACAAACCCTGCGCAATTTGCGGCAGCAAACCCGTGATATTGGTGACCACCACCGAAAACGTCATCAGGCCCGCGTAAATGACAATGCCGGAACTGAACGGGTAAATGAATGAATACATCATTTTCACCGAAAACGACTGCCGCCGCGTCTTGTGCCGGTCGCCTGGTTCCTGCAGTTTTTGGATTAATAGCCACTTGCGATAATCCATCATGTGTTTTGAAGTCCTTTTGTTTTTTAGCGTAATAAAAAATTAAGCGCGCTTTTGTTTCAGCATAAAACAGCCTGGCAGAATTACGACTTTTGCGGCGCCTCGTTTTTTCAAAAAATATCCGAGCAGCCCGTATACCATGACCAGTTGGCTTTCCATTCCCAAAGATTCTGATTTTTCCCTTCACAATCTTCCCTTCGGCATTTTTCAGCCCGCCGGCGCCCCGCCCCGCGCCGGCATGGCCATCGGCGACCACATTGTCGACCTGGCGGCGGCGGCCGAAGCGGGGTTGTTCGGTAAACGCCGTTTTTTCAAAAAAATATTCGAGCAGCCCGTACTAAATGACTTTATCGCCCTGGGCAAACCGGTCACCGGCCGTGTGCGCCGCAAAGTACAGGAATGGCTCACCCGCCCCGAGCGCCCGGCAGAAGCCGATCGCCTGCTGGCAGAACGCCGTGGCGTCGCCATGCAAATGCCCCTCAGGGTGCCCAACTATACCGATTTTTACAGCAGCATCGAACATGCCACCAACGTGGGCAAAATGTTCCGCCCCGACAATCCGCTGCTGCCCAACTGGCGCTGGCTGCCCGTGGGCTATCACGGCCGCGCGTCGTCTATCGTCGTCAGCGGCACCCCCATTCGCCGTCCGATGGGTCAGATAGTGCCCAAAGGCGAAGAAACACCCGTCTACTCGGCCTCCCGCCAGCTCGATTTCGAACTGGAAGTCGCCTTTGTCATCGGAAAAGAATCGGCGCTCGGCGAACCCATCCCCGCCGCCAAAGCCGACGATTACATTTTCGGCCTGCTGCTGTTCAACGACTGGAGCGCGCGCGACATCCAACGCTGGGAATACGTGCCGCTGGGGCCGTTTTTGGGCAAAAATTTTGGCTCCTCGGTGTCGCCCTGGATCGTGCCGCTCGAAGCCCTGAAACCGTTCCGCGTCAAAGGCCCCAAACAAAACCCCGCGCCGCTGGAATACCTGCAAACCCGCGGCGCGCAGAATTACGACATCGAACTGGAAGTATCCGTCCGGCCCGAAAACGGCCCTGAATCGGTGATTTGCCGCTCCAACTTCAAATACCTGTACTGGAGCATGGCCCAGCAACTGGCCCACCACACCGTCAACGGCTGCAACGTGCAGGTCGGCGACCTCATGGCTTCCGGCACCATCAGCGGCCCCGACGCAGGCAGCTACGGCTCCCTGCTCGAACTCTCCTGGGGCGGCCAAAAACCGCTGACCTTGGCCGACGGCAGCACCCGCACTTTTCTGCTCGACGGCGACACCCTGGCTATTCGCGGCTGGGCGGCCAAAGACGGGTTGCGGGTGGGTTTCGGCGAAGTGAACGGGCAAATTTTGGGCAAATAAGCCCCGGGAAATCATTTTGTGATGCAAGGCGATTACTTTTGTTAGCGCTTCCCGGCGCTCCCGTGTCCATTCCATCGCCTTCATTCGCTTAAATCCTGCCCGCTATGCGCGTTTTTGTACTCGCCCTGTTGCCCATCGCCCTTAGCCAAACCATTGTCGCACAATCATCCTATACCGAAACACTGGGTAATGTTTCGGGTATCGTGACGATTGCCGCACACGAAGCCGCCAACAACTTCGACATCGATCTGCTGACCTATTCCGGCAGCGGCGACGTGCGCAACAGCGCCGCCAGTAATGGCTATCCCGGCGCTTCGGGAAGCGCCAACGTGCTACTGAACGCCCAGTTTGAAGACCTGGTCATCACCGGCCTGACGCCCAACGAACAATGCGTGTCGACCACGCTGACCTTCGGCGTGCGCAAATCGCGCAACAATGAAAACGGCGCCGGTTTCGCCGCGGAGTACAGCACCGACGGCGGCAATTCCTGGACCTCCGCCGGCGCCATCACCCTGCCTACCGGCGCAGGCACCATCGGCTGGTATCAGCGCACCCTGAGCGGCCTGCCTGGCAATGCCAACGCCTACCGTTTCCGCAAAACCAGCTTCAACCCGGGCTCTTCCTTCCGCGTCGACGATATCATTATCCAGGGCAACGGCGCCGGCTGTTCCCTGCCCATCGAACTGGCAACTTTTGAAGTAAAAGCCAGCCCCGACCGCTCCGTCAACATCCACTGGGCCACCGCCAGCGAACGCAACAACGACTTCTTTACCGTCGAACACGCCACCGACCTGGCCGAATTCAGCCCCCTCGCCCGTATCGAAGGCGCAGGCACCACGACCGAGTGGCAGGATTACGAATTCCGGCACGACAACCCGGCGCCCGGCCGAAACTACTACCGCCTCAAACAAACCGATTTCGACGGCGCCTTCACGTACAGTTCAGTGCGCAGCATCAACTTCCCAAAAGAAGACCAGGTACAACTTTTCCCCTCCCCGGCCGTCGATAAATTGCAGGTGCGCCTCAAAACCGTGCCCGCCGAACCCGTCCGCTGGGAAGTGTACGATGCCGCCGGCCGCCTCGCGCAGTCGGGTGAATGGACCAGCGAAACCACCGACTTCGAACTGGACGTGCGCGACCTGCCGCCCGGCAACGCCCTGCTCCGGCTCACCATTGGCCGCGAGGTACTGGTAAAACAATTCAGCCGGCAGTAAACACAACAATGCTTCGACATATCCTTTTCGACAACGACGGAACCATCGTGGACTCCGAAATCATCGCCGTGCGACTAATGCTGCGCCACCTGGGCCATCTGGGCCTGCATTTGAGCGAAAAAGAATACAGCCAGCGCTTTCCGGGACTGCTCGACCGCGACATTGTAGCCACCCTGACCCGCGAACACGGCATGTCGTTTCCGCCCGATTTTCTGCACCGGCTGCACGACGAGCACGTGCAGGCCTTTCAACGCGAATTGCGCAGTATACCGGGCATGCACCGCCTGTTCCGCGCGCTGCGGGTGCCCAAAAGTATGGTGTCGAACGGCAGTGTGCGGCACGTCGAACGCAGCCTGCGCCGCGTGCGCCTGCGCCATGCGCTCGACGGGCACATCTTCTCCGCCGAACACGTCGAACGCCCCAAACCACACCCCGACGTGTACCGATTTGCACTCGACACCCTGCGACTCGCCCCCCACGAAGTGATCGTTGTGGAAGACAGCCCCACCGGCGTAGCCGCCGCCAAAAGCGCCGGTTTGCAGGTCGTGGGTTTCCTGGGCGCCTCGCACGTGCACGACGGCCACGCCGAAAAACTGCTGGCCCACGGCGCCGATTACATTGCCCCCGACGCGCGGGCGCTGGGCCGGATTTTTACCGAACGCGGCGCGCTTTGAATTTGCATGGATTGAACCTGTGGGCTTGCCGCTTGTTTGGCGAAGGAAACTTTTACCCGAAATGAAACGATACAGCCTTCTTTTGCTCTTTTGGGGGAGCCTTTTCGCCCCGACATGGGGCCAATTTCCCATTGGCCACCAAACACTCGTATTCAACGACCCCGCGCGCAACAACCGCCCCGTTCAAACGGAAATTTACTACCCGGCCGCGGCCGAGGGCGACGACCAGCCTATCGCCGCCGGTTCGTTTCCGGTCGTGGCGTTCGGGCATGGTTTCGTGATGAGCACGAGCGCCTACGCCAATGTCTGGTCGGCGCTCGTGCCGCAGGGGTATATCGTGTGCCTGCCCACCACAGAGGGCAGTTTTGCCCCCAGTCATGAAAGTTTTGGCCAAGACCTGGCTTTTCTGGTCGGGGCCATGCAGGAAGCAGGCAACACCGCCGGCAGCTTTTGGGAAAACCGCGTGAGCCCGCGTGCCGCGCTCATGGGACATTCGATGGGCGGCGGCGCGGCCTTGCTCGGCACGCCATTGCAGCCGGCAGTGACCGTCACGGCCGTATTCGCCCCCGCCGAAACCACCCCCAGCGCCGTTGCAGCCTGTGCGCAAATTGAAAAACCCGTGCTGATTTTCACCGGCTCGCAGGATTGCATCACGCCTACCGCCAATCACGCCGCCCCGATGTACGCGGCCCTGGATGCGGCCTGCAAGGTGCACGTCGACCTGGACGGCGGCAACCACTGCTATTTCGCCGATTTCAATTTCAACTGCAATTTCGGGGAGGCGACGACGGGTTGCCAGCCAGGTATCAGCCGCGAACAGCAGCACGAGCGCGTGCTGGCTGTGCTGTTGCCCTGGTTTGATTTTTACTTAAAAGAAGAAACCGGCGAGTGGCCTGTTTTTCAAAATGCCCTGACCACCACGCCGGGGCTTGCAGTCGCGCAAACCAATTGCGCAGCGCCTTTGAGCAGCCATGCCGCGCCGGCCAGCCCCGATCTGCGGCTGTCGCCCAACCCGGCGGGTGCAGCATTGTACGTCCGTTTTGATCAAAACATTCCCGATGCCGCGCCGCTGTTTACGGCTGTCGATTCGGCGGGCCGCGCGACCCGTTTGCCGGTTCAGGCGGCGGATACGGAGGGTTGGCGGCTGGACGTATCCGGTTTGCCGGCCGGAGCGTATCGTTTGCAGGTGCAAGGGAAGGAGCGGGTATGGAGCGCCGGGTTTGTCAAGGCCAGGTGAGTTTTGTGCATTTATGGTATTTCACGCAGAGGGATGAGTGGTTCACGCAAAGAGGCAAAGCGCGCAAAGGGGGATTTTTTTATTGCACGCAGAGACGTAGTGTTTTTGATGGAGGGTTATCATCTCTTTCCTCGTATGATTTGCTCCTTTGCATCCCGATGCCTCACTGCATGCAATAACAAGTCTCAGCCCTTCTTTGCGCGCTTTGCTCCTTTGCGCCCTTCGCGTGAAACTCAAATCCCTCTGCGCCTCTGCGTCTCTGCGTGCAATAAAACTTTGCGTGCCTTGCTCCTTTGCGCTCCCTGCGTGCAACAAAACCCCGCCGCGAAGCGGCACTCAAAATCCCCCATTTGCTCACTCCTGACAAAACCATGACGCCGGGGTAGCAACCTGAAGCAGCCTTTCGGCGTTCTGATAATAGTTTTCATTTGGTTTTTTGGGGTTTATGCCGTCGGAGGCGAAAGCATTCCGGCGGCAATTTTTTATATACAGGATACTTCATAAACCTCATACCCCCCATATCAACCCTTATAAACCATAAAGAAAAAATGGGCCACCTCGATACCGGGGCGGCCCATTTGTCAATGAGGCGTAACTTGAAGATTGTTTATTCTTCTCCGTCAAACGCTTCGAAGTCGAACAGCAGCGAGAAGCGCAGCGTGTTGTCGAGCGGGTTGCGTTGGTTGGTGGTGGGCACCAGGTAGGAGAAATTGAGTCCGAAAACGTTGTATTTCACGCCGAGGCCCACGCTGAAATAGCGGCGGTTGCCTTTCGACTGCGTTTCGTAGAAGTAGCCCATGCGCACGGCAAACTGGTCGTCGTACCAGTATTCGGCGCCGGCGCCCACGGTGATTTCTTTCAGTTCTTCGTTGAATCCGCCCGGAGCGTCGCCGAAGGACTGGAATACGCCGCGGATCGAGGAGAGCTGTTTGTAGTCGGGGATACCGTCGTTGTCTTCGTCGATGGCCGGGGTAGGCGTGGGCACCAGCAGTTTGTTGAAATCGCTGGTAAACGTGAGGGTATTGAAATCGTCGAGGTTGAATTTCCAGGCGAAGCCCAGGCCGAGGTTGGTCGGGATATAGTCGCGGTTCACCGAGTTGGTGTACGTGATTTTGGAACCCAGGTTGGTCACCGCGCCGCCGATGGTCAGTTCGCTGGGCGTACGGGCCGACTTGATTTCGGTTTTATAGGTAAAGGAGAGGTCGGCAGCGCCGGCCACGCCGGGTTTGATCTCGGTGCGCTGGCCGTCGGAACTCACCGTCTGGCCGCTGGCCAGGTTGGAGTAGATGAACTTGGCGCCGATAGCGGCGGAGAAGTTGTCGGTCAGTTTACGGGAGTAAGCGCCCGTGATTTCAAATTCGTTGGGGCGGCCCTGGCCGAGCGAGGTGCCGTTTTCGTCGGTAAATTCGATGTCGCCCAACGAGAAATAGCGCAGGCCCAGGCCGACAGTCTGGAATTCGTCGAGTTGCACGTAGCCCGAGAGATAAGCCAGATACACGTCCTGCAGGCCGAGATTGCGCATCCAGGGGGTATAGGTAGCGGAGATGGAGACTTTTTTATCGGCAAAGGCCAGTTTGGACTGGTTGTAATGCATACCGTTGGGATCGGCGGAGGTGGCGATGCCCACGTCGCCCATACCGCCGCCGCGGGCGTCGGGCGTGATACGCAGGAAAGGTACGGCCGAGGTTACGGCGTTGGCGCAGTCGTCACCGGTGGGAAAACGCTGCCCGGTGACAGGATCGTAGCTATACCCCTTGCCGTCGATGCATTTGTGCTGAATCTGGGCGGAGAGCGCCGTGGCGGCCAGCATACCCAGGGCAACCAGCATCAACTGTACATCCATTTTTTTCATGATCGGATTCCAAAAATTTAGTGGCTAAAATTCGGTTTTGTTTTTCGCAAGCGCGAGTCGTACCGCAAAAAGTGTGCAAAAGTACGCTCCCGACGCTGTTTTTTAGTTTGGCACTGTCAGGTAACCTCGGCTTTGACAATTTTTTGCGGGAAAGGGTTGTCTGGGATGGGGAAAAAAATTAGGGGGAGGCATTTGCCTTGCCGGATTTTTTTCATATAAATTTGTAAAGTCGATTAATCGCATCCTCTTCACATTTTAAACCGATCAGCACATGAAAAGCGTATTCCACGCCTCCGTGGGGGTTGATTCTTTTGCCCCCCCCCGTTTAATTTTCCTTACCTTTTTACTGCTCCTTTTTGCTTCCGGGCGGATAAGCGCTCAAACGCCGCCGTGCGAACCTCCGAATCATTGCGGCAACAACCCCGAGTATTATTGCGGAGAAGGCACCCAATTTTATTGGGCAATGATTCCTGACGGACAGGGCAATTACAATATATACGTTCGCCATCCGTCACCCGGCTCCTTACCGGTTACTTATTTTTTAGTCAACAGCGCCGGAACCGCGGTTGCTTCTTTAAATGCAATGAACGGCGTTTTTTCCAATATGCCTCCGGACTGTTATACGATAGTCATTTGTTTTGACCCGGATGGTGATAATACATATTGTTGCAAGCAATTGCCTTGCGACTTTGGCGACCCGACTTGTTGTGAACTAAGTTATCCTTTCTTTACGGATATTCCAAACCCGACCTGGCAGTTTGGCGATGCGACGACCAGCACACAGCAAAACGTCCGGCATGAGTACACAAATATCAATACCTATCCCGGAGAAGGTACTCCCCAGGCCACGGTCACTTTGCCTTTCGGAACCAACCCTATCGTAAACACTTTGAATTTTCCGCAGGGGATATGGGTTGGGAAGGATTGTATAGACAGCGGTAACAGCAGTGTTTTGCAAAATTCAGTCAACCCGTCTCTTCTTGTCTTTCCCATCCTCAGCTATTCCAACCGAAACATCTCGATCAGGGGATCGATAACGATGGACCAAAATTACGCTTTCACAGCCTGCGATATTTGCATGAATCGTTCAGCCCGAATCGTCTCTATGGCCAAACAACTTTCTTTTCTGACCAATACCGTACTTCATGAGGCGCAATGCGATCACAAGGGTTTTGCCTGGTACGGCGTGGAGGTGCAACGAGGGACGCTTGTCGCCTCGGGCGCTACTTTTGTCGGCGCCTATAATGCCATTTATACCCCGCCTAATCCGGTCGGGATGCCCACCTATCAGATTTCCAGTTGCAACTTCAATCGCAACTATCTTGGAATCAAGGTACTGGCTCCTTTGACTTTCGGTATTTTTACCGACAATACCCTGGGCGCTGGCTCCGCCATGCTCAATTGGCCGATTCTGGAGCCCAATCCTTGTCCGGCTTGGGTTTCGCTCATTTCCAAACCCGTACAACAAGCGCCGTTTGCCGGAATTTACGCGGAAACGCCGGCTAATCAGCCGGTGGTTTCACTCAACCTCCCGCCGACCACAAACCCCAATGTTTTTATCAACCTTTCCAACGGCATTTATCTGGTGGATGCCAATGCCTACGTACGCCGCAGCCGTTTTGAAAACATGCTGTCGGGCGCTTATCCCAACGACGATGGCTTCGGGATTGCCTTGTTTACCAATAATACCAGAAGCCTGGAACAGCTGGGACTGGGAAAAACCGGCGCGAGTACGCCCCTGACGTTCGATAATTGCAGGCATGCGGTTTATGTCAGCATGAATCCCCAGTTTGCAGGGGGCAGTGTGTTATTGAGAAGTTATAACAACAGGATGAGCGTGGAAAACGGCTACACAGTTTTGGGGGGCTATTCTGAACTAAGTGCGGGTAGCGTAATTCAAAACAACGACATCTCTTTTTGGGGACTTACCGGCGGTATTTTTGTCGAAAACGCCGCGACGACCACCGATCTGCTGATTACCCAAAATACGATCACCGCCACCAATCCACAGGGGGTCGGGATAACATTGTTAAACTACTTTGTCCCACCGGGGGCCGGTACCGACTACCGGGTGCGCGTGGTAAACAATTCGAGTGTAGGCTTCGGTACAGACGGGATTTTTGGGGGTGAGTGGGGAGTGGAAATGGCACGGTTCAGCAATGTTTTAGTAGAGAATAATACGGTAGGGAATTTTACCGGCTTTGGAATCTACAACGTTGAAAGCCCGGATAACGACATTCGCTGCAACGATGTCAGCAGTATTAATGGCCTCAGGTCCATATACAACCACTTGTCTGCCAATATGTTGATGGAATACAACCGGACAGACGCTACAGATCAAGGTATCAGTATTTCCAACGCTTCTAATAACTCCACGATCACCTGCAACCAAATAGGATCGCATGATATTGGGCTTTATTATGATGCATTAGCAGTTACCGGCCCTCAATTATTTGGCAGTATTAGTGCAGGCAATACCTGGACGGGTACTTATGCGAATTGGGCGGCATACAATGCTAACCCGATGTATGGAATCTCGCAGTTTTTTTACCGAACAGGCGAAATAAATCCCGGTCAGGTATTTCCGCCTTTATGGTTTACTCTCGTTCCTAACGGAGTAACATGCGAAGAAGGATGCCCCCATGCGCAGGAACAGGAACGAATGGTCACGGCGCTCGACCTACAGATTTCTGAAGATTCGACCGGAGCTGCGGGATTGACCGATTATCTGCTTAAAACCGCCTTGTACCGCGATTTACTGAACTATCCTCAATTGCTGCAAAGCAATGCCGCGATTCAGAATTTTTACGACAACTTCGGCGCCACCAACGGCGGGATACTAACGGCTATGGACAAAACCATTGCCGACGCGGCTCTTCCGGATGCCGGACAACAAGCGGAATGGAATGCAGCCCAAAACGAACTGACGGCGGCTTTTACCGCCTTGGCGATACTGGACAGCCTGGCGCAAACCGGCGAGGCCGATCCGGAAGATGACCAGGGAGCAGAACGGGCCGCTTTGATGCAACAGATACTCGCTGCGCAAACCACGCTCGACAATATCTATAACGCCAATCTGACGGCACGCGCCGAGGCTGCGCCGGGGCTCTTGCAAACCCTGAATGGACTTGATGCGCAAACGCCTTACGAAGCCAATCAACGCGATCTGGACAGGCTGATTTTGAAAACCGGGTTCGTCGATCTGATCCCGTCAAACGATCAGATCGAACAAATTCTACAGATCGCACAACAATGCCCGGATCAAGGAGGACCTGCCGTGGATCAGGCTCGTGCCTGGTATTATCTCTTGACAGGTACACGTCTGGAATCTGCATGTGAGGGCGCTGACGAAAGAAAGATACAAGATTTCCCAACCGGGGAACAGCAGCAGATTTTGATCATTAATCCCAATCCTGCCAACGACCGGATTGTAATCCGGCTAACTAATGTTAATTCCAGGTCTTCATTCGATCGCCTTGAAATTGCAGACCCTTCCGGGAAAGTAGTCTGGACCAAGAGCGTTTCCCGGGAGACAAGTACAACCGAAGTTCAAACAGGAAGCTTTGCCAAAGGTTTTTACGTCTGCCGCCTGATACAAGGCGGCAAAGTGACCGCTACCGCGAAATTTACACTCCAGCATTAACCTTATCAATTCAAACATTGGGCATTCCTGCTTATACCCAGGGATGCCCAACTACTATTATAATATATGAGACATTGTATATATATATTTATCCTGTTGATCCTGTACGACATACAGGTCTTGGCCCAGAAGCATGACAACTGGTGGATCTCCGTTGCACCTGGCTTGGACAACGATCCTTTGCAAGCTCCTTATCCTGCCACATATATGCACTTTGAATCTTCGCCGCCAAATTTT
>JADZFP010000159.1 GCA_020849825.1 Saprospiraceae bacterium | reverse complement strand
TTTGCGACTTTGCGTGAAATAATATTTCTACGATCTTGGGTCGGCCCGACTTGTGAGACAGCCTCTTTATAGAGAAAATACAACCACCTCTATTAATCCGGCTCGAAGCCCAGCACGATGTTAAACCGTGCGAAATCCGACCATTTCCGGCTGCCGCTGTTGATCAGGGCAGGCTTGTCGAAGCCCAGGCCGTAGTCGAAGCCGAGCGTACCGAACATCGGCAGGAATACGCGCAGACCCATGCCCACCGAACGTTTGAGGTCGAAAGGATTGAAGTCTTTGGCATTGAGCCAGGCATTGCCGCCCTGTGCAAACGCGGTGACGAAGATGGTACTCGACGGGTTGAGCGAGATCGGGTAGCGGAGCTCGACGGTAAACTTGTCGAACACCCCGGCGCCGCCCGGGAAGGGCGTCATGATATCGCTGACGTCGTAGCCGCGCAAGCTGATGATGTCGCGTCCGTTGAGGCCGAAGTTCTGGTTGTTGAGGCCGTCGCCGCCGAGTTCGAAACGTTCGAAGGGGCTGAGGCCGGTTTTGCTGGTCCATTGGCCCAGCAAGCCGATTTTAGCCGAGGTTTTCAGTACGAGTTTGCCGACAAGGGTAGTGTACCACTCGGCGTCGAGGCGCCATTTGACGTATTCGACGTAGCGATAGCGCTGCTGTACGCCCGCGGTATCGTAGAAGGCGTCGTTTTTGAACAGCGAATAGGGCGGGGTGAATTGTACTTTCAGCGACACCAGAGAGCCGTTGCGGGGGAAGATGGGGTCGTTGATGCTGTTGCGCGCCAGGGTAAGGCCCAGGTTGTAGTTGTGGAAAATACCCCTCGTCACGGAGTTGCCCTGGTCGTCGCGGAAGCTGGGCCAGTTGTTCAGTTTGAGGGTTTGAATATCGAGGTCGGCGCGGAACACGAAGTTGTCGTCGGGGAATTTCAGGCGGGTACCGAAGCCCACCGTGCCCTGGATAATGTCGAGGCGTTGATAGTTGTCGGTACCTTCGAAGCCGTAGGCAAAGCGGTTGTAGAAACCGGCCACGGTGAGCGAATTGGGTTTTTTTCCGCCCAGCCAGGGTTCGGTGAAGGATGCGTTGTACGACTGGAAGCGTTCGCCCGAGGTTTGGGCGCGCACGCTGAATCGCTGGCCGTCGCCTTGCGGGAGCGGGTTCCAGGCTTCGCGGTTGGGGATATTGCGCAGCGAAAAGTTGTTGAACGTAACCCCCAGGGTGCCGATTACGCCGCCCCTGCTGAACGCCGTAGCGGGCTGATAACCTGCCGAGAGTTCGAGTTGGTCGCTGGGTTTTTCCTCCAGTACGTATTCGATATCGACGGTGCCTCGGTCGGGATTGACCGGGGTATTGATCTTCATGGTTTCCGGGTTGAAATAACCCAGGTTGGCGATCTGGCGCTGGGAGCGGATGATGTCGGAACGGCTGAATTTGTCGCCCGGGCGGGTAAACAACTCGCGCCGCACGACGTGCTCGTGGGTGCGGTCGTTGCCTTTGATGATGACACGGTCGATGGTCGCCTGCGGGCCTTCGTAAATCCGCATTTCCAGGTCGATCGAATCGTTGTCGATGGCGGTTTCGACCGGGTCGACGCGGAAGAAGAGGTAGCCGTTGTCGAGGTAGAGCGAAGAAATATCGCGGCCGTCCTGGCTGAAAGAAAGGCGGGTTTGCAGGAGTTCTTCGTTGTAAACGTCGCCTTTTTTGATACCCAGCACCTGGTCGAGGTACTTGGTTTCATAAATGGTATTGCCTTTCCAGATAATGTTGCGGAAATAGTAGCGGCGGCCTTCGTTGATGTTGAGACGCAGGTTCAGTTCGCCTTTTTTGTTGCGCCAGATGCTGTCGCTGGCCACACGGGCGTCGCGGAAACCGATGGTATTGTAATAAGCTTCGATCTTGCGTTTGTCGTCTTCGTACAGTTTGCGCACGAGTTTCGACTTTTTGAAGAGGCGGCGTTTGCGCACCGTTTCCTTCATTTTTTTGCGCAACACCTTCGATTTCACGTTTTTATTGCCGGTAAAGGTGATGTCGCGGATTTTGACTTTTTTACCCTTGTCGATCAAAAATTCGAGTTGTACGGCGTTGGTCGCTCTGGCATCGGGCGTCACGTTGATTTTCACCACGGCATTCAGGTAGCCCTTATCCACGTAGAATTGTTGCAAGGCATAGATCAGGGATGCTTTTACAGCTTCTGTAAGGATGGCGCCTTTCTGGATGTGTTTGGCGATTTCGCCGTTGAGGTCGTCGTGCTGGCCTTTTTTCACCCCGTTGAAAGAGTGGCGGGTGTAGCGTGGCATTTCCTTGACGGAGATTTCGAGGAATGCCAGGTTGCCCTGGGTACGTTCGAGGTTGATCTGGACGTCGGTGAAAAGTTTCAGGTTCCAGAGCGATTGCACGGCTTTGCCGAACTGGCTGCCGGGGATACGGATTTTATCGCCGATGCGGAAGCCGGCGATTGAAATCAGGGCGTTGGGATCGGCGTATTGGGTGCCGACGACGCGCACGCCGCCGATTTCATATTCTTTGGGCTGTTCGTACGACAACACCGGCAGCAGCGTATCGGCAGGGGTTTGCGCCGAAAGAAATGCAGTAAGGCCCAGGAAAAACAGCAGCAGGCCAAGCGAGCGAATGGTCATGTTGTATGGTTGAAAGGCAAAATGCCGTCAGGTGCGATAATAGAGTGGTGTTTGTTCAAAAGCAGCGGGCTTTTCAGCGCCCTGCACTCGTTTCTTCCAGCAGGAGTTGGATATTGGGGCAGTCGCGGTAAAGCGAATCGACGGAGAGGTAAGTGCTCTGGAGTTTTTCCAGCACCCATTTTTCGGTGAATTCGGCTTTTTTCTGTTCGAGCGCCGCGGTTTGAATTTTGTTGTAATCGAGTTTCAGGTCGGCGCGGTGCGGCTTGGTACGGCTTTGCAGCATCACCAGGCGGAACATGCGCGTACCGTCGGGCGCCCGGAAAGGGATGGGCTCGGAGATGTCGCCCGGTTGCAGGTCTTCGATGGCGAAGTAGATATCGGTGTCGAGATCCTGTACTTCGAAGAAAGTATTACCGCTGCGCGGGTTGGCAACGCGGCCGTCGTTGTTGTAACTGGCCGTATTTTTGTCGCCGTATTTTTTCACTGCGTCGGTAAAGCTGATATTGTTGGATTTCAGGAGGTTGCGTACGGTGTCGAGTTTGGCTTCGGCGGCGGCGAGGTCGGCGGAAGTGATTTCCGGCTTGATCAGGATGTGCCGGGCGTGTACGAGGTTGCCCCGGCGTTCGAGCAATTGTATGACGTGGAAGCCGAATTCGGTTTCTACGATCGGGCTGATCTGGCCGTTTTCGAGGTTGTACACCACGGCTTCGAATTCGGGGACGAAGGTGCCGCGTTTTTGCCAGCCCAGGTCGCCGCCATTGCTGCCGGAGCCGGGGTCGTCGCTGTATTTTTTGGCGAGTACGGCGAAGTCTTCGCCTTCGCTCAGGCGCTGCCGCAGTTCGGTGATGCGCTGCCGGGCGATGCCTTTTTGTTCGTCGTTGACCTTGGGTTTGTACACGATTTCCCGAATTTCGACTTCGGCGTTGAAGTAAGGCAGGGAGTCTTTGGGGATATTGCCGAAGAAAGCCTGTACCTCGGCGGGCGTAACCGTAGCGCCTTCGGTGATCTGGGCCTGCATCCGTTCGGCCAGCATCTGGTTGCGCATTTCGGTGCGCGTCTGGTCTTTGATCTGGTTGATTGTCAGGCCGTA
Source organism: Saprospiraceae bacterium (assembly GCA_020849825.1). Lineage (GTDB taxonomy): Bacteria > Bacteroidota > Bacteroidia > Chitinophagales > Saprospiraceae > M3007. The sequence continues at coordinate 7,212 of JADZFP010000159.1, read as the reverse complement.
GTATTCTTCCAGGGCTTGCTGGTCCTGGTTGAAGTAGAGCATAAGGCGGTCGATACGGGCGCCCAGCTGGTTTTCCACCTCGTCGTCGCCCACTTCCACGGAGTCGAGTTTGGCCTGATTGACGAGCAGTTTTTGCACCAACAGGTTTTGAAGGGCCACGCACTGGTATTCGGCGGGCAGGTTGGGCTCCTGTTGTTTGGCGAAGGTGTATTGTTCCTGCACTTCGCTCAGCAGGATGATTTCCCCGCCTACGGTTGCCACGACCTTGTCGATTACTTTTTTATCGCCGGTTTGGGCCCAAAGCGAGAAGCAGCAGAACAGCAGCAGAACGGAGAGGATGTTTCGAGTGTTTATCATTGAAAATGAATTCATTGCATAATTTTAATATTCTCGCGCTGTAATTCTTTTTGGTAAAGGTCTTCTTTCCAGCGTTCGAGCAGTTCTTGTTTTCTTTTGTGCAGAATAACGTTGGCGATCTGGTCGCGCACGTAATCGAAAGGCGCAGGCTCTTTGCCCCGGACGACCTCGAGAACGCGGTAGTAGTACTTGTAATCGCCTTCGCTGACCGTTCCTTCACGCCGCGAGTCGATGTTGTCGGTGTTTAACGTTCCTTTGGGCAAAAGCGCGGCCACGTCGTCGAGCCGATACCATTTTTCTCTGTCGAGCAAAGCCAGGGAAGCCCATTGATTGGCGAATGCGGCGAGCCGCTCTTCGTCGGCGGGTTTGCGGCTGTTCCAGAGTTTGTTCATGTCCGACTGAGATGCCGAGGAGGGTAATTTGATTACCAGACATTTCAGAATGGTGCTTTCGAGTTGAAACTGGTCTTTGTTGTTTTCGTAGTAGGCCTGCAGTTCGGCGTCGTTGAGCGTGCTGTCGAGTTTTTCGACAATGATCTGTTGTTCAAAATTGAACCGAACGAGGCTGGCGCGGTAATCGCGCACGAGTTTGTCGATGTTGAGGTCTTTGGGAATATTGCGCTCGGCCTCGTACATGAGCAGTTGATCGCGCAGCCAGCGTTGTACGTAGGCGCTGACAATCAGCATACTGTCGGTCTGGGGCGTACCTGGAGGCACCACGCCCTCGAGTTCGGAGCTGTATAGGCTGCGGTCGTATACCCTGGCCAGTACCTTGTCGCCTTCCTTGGCGGCGTCTGCGTTGTTGCCGCAGCGGCTCTGCGTCAGGAGGAAGCCGGCGAGCAGAAAAATGGCGTAAATAAGTCGCGACATGGAGAATGGATGGAAACCGCTTTGGGGCGGGGTGCGCAAAGTTAGCGGAATTGGCTGGAAACGGTTTATTTTGACTCAAATTGACCCGCACAAACGCTGCATTCGTGTTTTTTTGCGGGTAAAACGCGGAAACCATGGATATCGTATTGGCCATTCTGGCTGCTATTTGCCTGATTACAGGACTGATCGGCGCGGTTTTGCCCTTGCCGGGGCCGCCGCTGAGTTATCTGGGCATCTGGCTGCTCGAATGGAGCAGTTACGCAGATTTCAGCAGCGGTTTGTTGTGGGCCCTGGGGCTGGCGACGATAGCGGTGACGGTTTTGGACTACGTTGTGCCGCTTTGGGGCGTCAAGAAATTCGGCGGCAGCAAAGCCGGCGCCTGGGGCAGTACGATCGGATTGATCGTCGGTATGTTTTTCGGGCCCCTGGGCATTTTTATCGGGGCTTTTGCGGGGGCGCTGGCCGGCGAACTGGCGGCAGGCCGCAACTCCCGCCAGGCAACGCGCGCCGCTTTCGGTTCGTTTATTGGTTTTTTACTCGGCACAGGACTCAAACTGGTTCTCTGCGGACTCATGATCTGGTATGCCTTAGCTGCCGTCCTGTAAAATCAGCCGCTGTTTCTGCCAACTCTTTTCCACACCTTTGCGGCCGAAAATTGACCTGACATGAAAAAAATCCTGCAATTCCTGCTCTTTCTGGGCCTTGGCGTGACGATCCTCTGGCTGGTTTTCCGGGGGCAAAACGCCGCTTTTCAGGAGCAATGCCGTCTCGACGGCATCCCGTCCGACCAGTGCAGCCTGATCGACAAGTTACTGCACGATTTTTCAACGGTACACATCGGCTGGATGCTGATGGTCGTGGCGGCTTTTACGGTCAGCAATATATTTCGCGCCCTGCGCTGGCAAATGCTGCTAGAGCCGCTGGGACACCGCGCCGGTTTTGCCAACAGCCTGCTCACGATCCTGCTGGGCTATTTTGCCAACCTCGGCTTCCCGCGTATGGGTGAAGTGGTACGTGCGGGTTCGCTTTCCCGCTACGAACGTATCCCGCTCGAACGGGTGATGGGCACCATGGTCAGCGACCGCCTTATGGACCTGGTTTGTCTGGCGCTGGTGGTCGGCCTGACCTTTGTTTTTGAAGGACAGGTGCTGCTCGACTTTATCAGCGCCAATCGCTCCGGCGCTGAAGGTGGCAGCGGGTTGCCCGGCAACCGCCTGATCTGGATCGGCCTGATTATGATGGGCTTGTTTGGGGCAGCTGTTGTAATTTTTTGGCAAAAACTGCTGCATTTCCACGTTTTCCGCAAGATGGACCAGATTCTGAAAGGGTTCTGGGAGGGCTTGCGCAGCGTACTGAAACTGAAAAATCCTACCCTGTTTATCGCCTATTCGCTGGGTATCTGGCTGATGTTTTACCTGCAATGCTGGTTCAACCTGAAAGCTTTTCCGCCCACAGCCGGGCTCACGGCCGGAGCAGCCATGATGGTGTTCGTATTCGGCACACTGGGCATGGTGATACCATCCCCGGGCGGCATGGGTACATTTCACGCGCTGGCCATAGCCGGGCTGGCGCTGTACGGAATCGAGGGCAGCGACGCTTTTTCCTATGCCAACATCGCTTTTTTCGCGATTCAGATCTTTTACAACATCGTGGGCGGCGTGCTGGCGCTTGTTCTTCTACCCATACTAAACAAAAAATAATCCTTATTTCTCCACGCGTTCGAACACGGAATCGAGCGTGATGGAAATAGGAACGGTGATCCAGTCGGTGAGTGAGGTTTTGACCTGCATAGGCCCCGACATGGTCATTTTCTGATCCATTCGCCGCAGCGTGGTATTCGGCTGGTCGAGGAGTATCGTGCCGGTACCGGAACCTTCCAGCACATAGCGGATTTTGATCATGCCCATGTCGAGCACGCCGGGGTTCTTTTTATCGGATTCCAGTTTGGTGATATAGGAAAGGCGCGCCTGCTTGGTATCACGCGATTTGAGGGTATAGGTCGTGGAGCCGCTGAGCCGAAGCGGGGCGTACTGGTATGGTTTTTTCCACTTGGACCCAACGCGCACCGGCTTGTCGGGCAAATAGGACCAATAGTCGCTTTGTCCGACCGTCATAGCCTCGTCGCCGAATTGCGATTTCATATTTTTAAGCATGGTGGCTGCCAGGGGCGACTCTTCCATAAAACGCTCTTCCATTTCATCCCATGCCGCGTTCATGCCTTTTACCGAAACCAGTTTGCCGTCGGGCCCGAGTTTCATCTGAAAGGGTCTGTTGATGAGTACATTATAGGCTAACGCCTTGCCGGCCAGCGAACCGCCCGACAGGTCGATCAGGGAGTCGGGTATGGCATTGTCGGTGTCGTACTCTGTCTCGCCGTCCTGATCGTCCGATTCCTTGTCGTAAATGTGCGTGAACATGAGTTCGAGGTCGACACTGTTGTCAGGATGGACTTTTTTGACGGTGTAGGTCAGGTCGGTGATTTTGTTCTGCGTGCTGGTGCTGCCCGGTATTTCCATGCCTTCGTTTTCAAAAGCGGAGGTTTGGGTGTAAGTGTACTCGGTCAGCCGGTAATGCATTTTCTGGCCGGGCCGGAAGCCGCCTTCGTTGCTGAGTTTTTGAGCGGGCGCGCAGGAAGTGAGGAGCAGGGCGAAGAAGCCCGCGGCGAGCAGGAAAAACTGGTTTTTCATGTATAAAAGCAGATTGATTTGATCGGGAGCAAAGTCAGGCCAAATCTACTGGTTTATTCCATACAGCACAAAAAAGGGAGGCTGATCAGACAGCCTCCCTTGGTATATTTTGAAAAACAAACGCTACCCTTTCTTTGCCATTTCCAGAAAACGAAGGTTGGCGTCCTTGCCCCAGTTGGGGTGAATGGACGATGCCGGGCGGTAGTTTTCAAATTTCTGCCGGGCACTATCCAATAGTTCAACGGCCTTCTGCTTGTCGCCCCCCCATTGTGGCGGCGTAAAATAAAGCGACAAGCCCTGTTGCATGTCGGCCCGCGGATTGCCGGGGTCCAGTTTTTGGGCTTTTTCCAGATAAAGCCCTGCCAGCGGGCCGAGCTTCTGGCCGTTTACCATCGGATTCAGCCGGATGCGCAACGTGGTCACCATGTTGAGCAGCACGTACACTTCCGAATTATTGGGCGACAAGGAATCGGCCCGGTGGACAAAAAGCTCCGCTTTGGCGCATACCGGCTCCATCTTCGACTGGTCTTTTTCCATGTTAAAAACCATCACCTGGCAAAATGCTGTGTAATAGGCTGGCAGCCATTCGCCGGGTTCTTTTTGCGCAATACGTTCGAAACTGTTGGAACGGGCCAACCACTCTTCCGGGGTTTGCAGCGTGTCCATTCCAGCCAGGGCTTTTTCCATAGCCTGTACGTATTTGGTGTTTTGTGCCGTCGCAACACTCGCTAAAACGCCTGTCAAAGCGGCAATAAAAAGTATTTTTTTCATGATAAGTAATGTGAGAGTGTGACAATGTGAAGGTTTGAAGGCAAAAGTAAAGTCTACAAATAAAACTGGTTTATATTATAGACTAAATTTTGCCAACTGCCGACCAACCGATGTGTCCGGGGTATCAATTCTGATTGTCAATGATTTCCTGCCGCCGGTCGACGCCCCAGCTGGCAAATGCTCCGACAAAGAAGAACCGCCGGGCCGCCGGCGTAATCGCCTGCCGGGTGGCGCCGTCGGCCGAGTACCTGTAGCCAAACACCTGCTCGGCGCCCAGCACGTTCTGAACGCCCAGTACAAACACGGTAAAAGCCCCTTTGATCGTAGCGAGATAGTTGAGGTTGAGGCTCAGGTTGTGGTAATCGGGGGTGCGGTCGGCGAGAAACTCCGATTCGGGCCGGTTGGGGTTGTAATAAGGCCGGCCGGTGGAGTAGCTGTACGTAAACCCGGCGCCGGTGCGGATTTTCGGGAAGAATTTTTTCCCTACCAGGGTCACGACGTGGTTGGCGGCAAATGTCGGCTGTGCCGAAGCCGGGTACCACTGAAACCGCCGCTTCGTATCGAGCCAGGAATAAGAGACCCAGAAATCGATGGCCGGCAGGGTCTTTTTATCGCGGTAAAACAGTTCGATGACCTGGGCATACCCGTCGCCGTCGTTGTCGAGCCGGTTGTCGCGGGTGGTCACGAGCCGGTCGTAGTCTTTGTAAAAACCTTCGATCCGGAAAGTGCGGTCGTTGTAGATATACTGGTAGTTGAGGATAAAATGCTCGGCGCGCTGAAACCCCGGCAAAGCGGCATACTGGTTGTTCCAGCGCAGCAGGCTGTCGCCTTTTTGGTAAAAATGCCCCCATGCGAACGACACCTGATCGCTCCGTCCGAGTTTGTAGGCCAGCGAAACGCGCGGCGAAAGCCGGGCCTCGTCGAGCAAAGCGGAATACTCGCCCCGCAAGCCCGTACGCGCCACCAGCCGGGTGGTCAAGTACCAGTCGGTTTCGGCAAAAACGGCGGAATAATGGTCGTCGAGCCGGCTGCTGCCGAAGACGGGGTTTTCAAAAATATCGGCCCCGTACTGGTATTCACCGCCGAACCGAAGGGTGGTCAGGCGACCCAGATAGCGGGTAGCCACCAATCGGGCCTGCGCCAGCGAGTTGCGAAACCCGAAAGTATCGGGCGCCAGAAAACCGGTATTATAGGAGGTGGAGATGTCGTTCCAGTCGTACGAATACGACAGCCCGGCGTTGATCTTCCATTTTTCGCCGGCCAGGCCCGCCCAGCTCAGATTGGTGTATACGTTGTTGTTGTGCAGTTTGAAGCCGAACTGCTCGCCTGTTTCGGGGCTGTCGGTGCGAAACCCGACCCGGCCGAAGTTGTAATAGCCGTAAAATTTGAGCATGCCGTTGCCCTTTGTTTTTTGCCGGAAAAATGTTTCAGTTCCGACAAATTCAGGCTTGGGTGAAAAATCGGGTATTTGTTTCACCAGCCAGAAATAAGGCGCCAGGTTGGTATAGTTGATATTGATACCCGCCGAACGACCCTTGTTTTTCCACAATTTCAACTGCCCAAAGCCCACTCCGACGCTCGAAACCGCCAGGCTACCCGAAGAGCGGTCGGGCAAATCCTGGGTATCGAGTATCAGGGCCGACGACATACCCTGGCCGTAAAGGGCAGAGTAACCGCCCGTACTGAAAACGGTGCCTTTGAACAAAAATGGATTGAATCGCCCCCTGGCGGCGTAGTCGGGTGTGCTGGAAAAAAACGGATTGCGGACCAGAAGCCCGTCGATGTACGTCGGCGCCTCGCTGCCCGTGCCGCCGCGCACAAACAGTCCCTCCTGATCGCCCGATGAAACCTGCGTACCAGGCAGGGTTTTCAGGGCGCCGTAGGTGTCGCCGCCCGCCGAGGCGGTGGTGACGATGTCGAGGGGTTTCAGGACGGTCACTTTTTTTTCATCGCTGGCCTCGAACGATCCGGCTGAAATGACCACCAGTTTCATCTCGTTAAAGGCTTCTTTCAACACCGGGTTGAATTCGAAGACGCCGCCTTTGAGCGTCACCTGCTGCACCGCGGTATCGAAGCCCAGGTAAATAACCAGCAGGGTTTGGGGGCCGGTTTCCTCGGTATCGAAGGAAAAATTGCCCTCGGCATCGCTGGTGGCGCCGTCGTAGGTATCGCGGAGATAAATATTGGCGCCCACGGCAGGCGATTTGTCCTGCGTCACAACCCTGCCCCTGATCGTGGTCACCTGTGCAGCGGCAAGGGTGGTAAAAAAGAGTAGAACAAACGGCAGGGCGAAGCGCCGGAAACGGGTAAAGGTGTTCATCCAGTATGTAGCTTGATTCGGGGGGCATAGTTGGCCGTGTTAGCAGAAATCACGGGGCGATTTTCTGCTAACGCTTAGTTTCTGACGACAAAAAAACTTACAGGCTGGCTGGTCACTGCACCTTATCCCCCCTCAAAATACGATACCGCTTCCGGGCTTCCACCGCAAATACGCTTCCGGAATAGTCGATAAAGATCTTCTCGTACAG
>JADZFP010000158.1 GCA_020849825.1 Saprospiraceae bacterium | reverse complement strand
CGCGCAGGTCGCACAGGCCCAACAGGGCTTGCAAAAAGCCGAGCGCGATTTGTCGCGGGTGCAGGGGCTGTACCGCGACAGCAGCGCCACGCTGGAATTGCTGGAAAACGCCACGACCGGTCGCGACGTAGCCCGTGAAACCGCCCGTATTGCACAATTCAACCGCCAGTACGCCGAAATCCGCGCGACCCGCGGCGGCAAAATCATCCGCAAACTGATGAACGAAGGCGAAATCACCGGTCCGGGCACCCCGGTGCTGGTGCTTTTTGAAACCGGCAACGACGACTGGGTGGTCCGAATCAATGTCAGCGACCGCGACTGGGCGCGGCTCAACCTCGGCATGAGCGCGCAAGTCGGTATGGATGCCTATCCGGAAACCCGCTTTACCGGTAAAGTGAGCGACCTGGCCCCCGCCGCCGACCCCGCAACGGGGCTTTATCCCGTAGAGATCAAGGTCGCGCCGCAAGGCAAACGTTTTGCACCGGGTTTGTTTTGCACCGTCGACGTGTCTCCCCCGCAAGCCCGCACTTATGCCGTGGTGCCGGTGGAGGCTATCGTGGAGGGAGAAGGTAAATCGGCGTATGTGTACGTGATCGGGCCTGATGGCGAATCGGTACGGAAAGTGCCGGTGCAGGTCGCATTTCTCGAAGGCGCCCGGGTTGTCATCGCCGGCGGACTGGAAAACGTGTCGGAAGTAATTACCACCGGCGCGCCATATCTCACGGAAAAAAGCCGCGTGCGGCTGTAGTCAACACTAAACCATGAAAATCGCAGAATTTTCCGTTAAAAACAGCCAGTTCACCTTCATCGTCTTCCTGGCCGTCATGGCCCTGGGAATTGGCTCTCTGCTCAATATGCCCCGCGCCGAAGATCCGAAATTCGAAGCGCCCGGGTACAGCATCATCATCGTATGGCCGGGCGCAGGGCCGGCCGAAGTGGAAGACAAAATTACCGACCCCGTGGAAGCCAAACTGGGCGCGCTCGAAGACATCGACCGCATGCGCTCCTATTCTTCCAACGGCCTGATGGCGCTCACCCTCGAATTCAAACACGGCAATGATCCCGATAAAAAATACGAGGAGGTGATTCGCGAGATCAATTCCCTGCGGGTGGACCTGCCCCAGGATCTTTATCGCGTCGAAATTCAGAAATTTTCCGCCTCGGACGTCGCTATGATGCAACTGGCCATTATTTCTGAAAATGCCAGCTGGGACAACCTTCGCCGCGAGGCCGAACGCCTGGAAACCCGGCTGGAAAAAATTCCCGGCCTCAAAGGCGCCGACACCTGGGGCTTCCCCAAACGAGAAGTGCGCGTCAGCCTCAACCTGCCCAAAATGGCGGCCGAGGGCATACCGGTCAGCCGTGTGCTGGGCGCCATGCAAAGCGAAAATATCGCCATTCCCGGCGGCTCGGTCAACCTGGGCGAGCGCCAGTTTTTCGTCGAAACGAGCGGCGACTATCAAGACATCGAAGAAGTACGCAATACGGTGATCAATACCAACGGGCCGGGTAAAGTATTGTTTCTCAAAGACCTGGCTACCGTCGAATACGCCTATGAAGAGCCCCGCCACCTGGCCTCGTTCAACGGCGCCCGCGCGGTATTCGTCACCGCCCGCATGAAAAACGGGCAGACCATCACCGCGGTCGGCGCCGAGGTCAACAAAGCCCTCGACGAGTTCCGTGCCGACCTGCCGGCCAATATGGATTTTCAAAAGGTATTCGACCAGGAGGATTCCGTGCGCAAGCGCCTGGGGCGTTTTGCCAAAGATTTCGGCATCGCCATTTTGCTGGTGTTGCTCACCCTCCTGCCGCTGGGCACCCGCGCCAGTCTGGTCGTGATGATCTCCATCCCGCTGTCGATCGCCATCGGTCTGTTTGCGCTCGACCAACTCGGGTATTCGCTCAATCAGCTCAGCATCGTGGGCCTGATCATCGCGCTGGGTATTCTGGTCGACGACTCGATCGTGGTGGTGGAAAATATCGAGCGATGGCTCCGGGAGGGAACCAAACGCAAGGAAGCGGCGATACTGGCCACGCGCCAGATCGGACTGGCGGTACTCGGCTGTACGGCTACCCTGATACTGGCGTTCCTGCCCCTGGTATTTCTGCCCGAAGCCTCCGGCGATTTTATCCGAAGCCTGCCGATGGCCGTGGTATGTACCGTACTGGCCTCGCTTTTCGTATCGCTCACGATTGTACCGTTTTTGGGCAGCCGCCTCTTGTCGGAGCACGAAGATCCGCGCGGCAACCTGTTCCTGCGCGGCATGAAATGGCTGATCTCCAAATCATACGCCCGCCTGCTCACTCTGGGGCTCAAATTCCCCGGCTGGACGATGGTCGTTTCCGCGCTCATCTTTTTCGGTGTGCTCGGACTGGCGGGCAAGGCCGGGTTTGCGCTGTTTCCCGCCAGCGAACGCCCCATGTTTCACATCGATATTGAAACCGCCCCGGGCACCAATCTGGAAGAAACGCAACGTGTGGTCAACATGGTCGATTCGGTGCTGACGACCTATATGCCTGATGATTTGAGAACCAACCCGGATGAAGCGGCACAGGCTGCTTCGCGGCGATACCCGGGAAGCGGCGCTCCTGCTCGTATTATTTCTTACACGTCCAATGTCGGGCGCGGCAATCCGAGGATTTATTACAACGTCATTCCGCGCAATGAAAGTCCAGATTACGGACAGGTATTTATTCAACTGCAGGAACGCACGCCACCGCCCAAAAAGGTAGCCCTGATCGATGAATTGCGGGAAAAATTCAAATCCATTCCCGGCGCGACCATCACGGTCAAAAACTTCGAACAAGGCCCGCCCATCGAAGCGCCGGTGGCGATCAGGCTGTTCGGCGAAAACCTCGATACCCTCCGGCGCGTAGCCGGCCAGGTAGAAACCATGATCGCGGGCATCGAGGGAACCATTTACGTGGACAATCCGATTGCTTCGATCAAAACCGACCTGCAGGTAAAAATCAACAAGGAAAAAGCCGTGGCCATGGGTGTACAAATCGCGGAAATCGACCGCATGGTGCGACTGGCAATCGCTGGTCTGCAGGTGGGCAGTTTTTCCACGCCCAACGGCGACGACTACAACATCAGCGTCACGTTGCCCAAAGAGAAGACTTTTGCCGACCTGGATGTGTTTAAAAACCTGTACGTCAACAGCGTCACGGGCGCCTCCGTGCCGCTCAACCAGGTTGCCGACCTCGAATTCCGGCGCTCGCCCAACACCATTACGCACTATGATAAAGACCGCTACACCCTGGTGAGCGCTTTTGTCAAAAGCGGGTATTTTGCGCAAAGTATCAACACAGAAATCGGCGAAAAACTGGCAGCGATGGATTTCCCCAAAGGCTATGGCTACGTGATCGCCGGCGAAGTAGAAAGCAGTCAGCGCTCTTTCGGCGGAATGGGCACCATTATCCTGATTACCGTTTTCGGCTTGCTGGCCGT
>JADZFP010000157.1 GCA_020849825.1 Saprospiraceae bacterium | reverse complement strand
CAAAGAATTGGCCGGAGATACAAGGCGTAGCCAGTACCTGCAAATTACCAATTGTACAGGGATCGGGAGCCGGGCAATCGGGGGCCTGGAATTCCGCCACTGCGCAGCAATCCGGATCGTCGGCGCCGCATACTTTCACAGTAGGCGTGCTACCCGGCGACGAGGGATAGTTGACGATTTGCAGAGGGGAAATATCGGCCGGGAAACGTCCGAAATATACCGAACCATCGTTGCCGTACACGTCAACGGAATCCGTTCCGGAGGCGCTGAACGATACAAAAACGGTAAAAGTGCCGTCGGGGTGGCAATCGCCGGTATCCACGGCTATGTCGGTGATTTCACACAAACCATTGTTCGTCGTATCGCAATCGGGCTGCTGGAATTCGGTTGTAGCGCAGCAGTTGCCCTGACCAACGATACAGATTTTTACCACTCCTTGCGGGTTGTTGTTGCCCGGGAAATTGGCCAGCGTCAGCGGCAAATCGCCCAGCGCGTAGGTGCCGAGGTTTTCGCCGTTACCTAACACCTCGAATTGCGCCGTCGAATCATTCACCGTCGTATTGAAATTGAGTACGAGGCTGTACGTATTGTCGGGGTTGCACGCGCCGGGGTCAACGACGACATCGGTTATTTCACACAAACCATTGTGCGTCGTATCGCAATCGGGTTGTTGGAATTCGATTGTAGCGCAGCAGTTGCCCTGGCCTACGATACAGACTTTTACCACCCCTTGCGGGTTGTTGTTGCCCGGGAAGTTGGCCAGCGTCAGCGGCAAATCGCCCAGCGCATAGGTGCCGAGGTTTTCACCATTGCCAAACACCTCGAATTGCGCCGTCGAATCATTTACCGTCGTATTGAAATTGAGTACGAGGCTGTACGTATTGTCGGGGTTGCAGGCGCCGGGGTCGGCTACCAGGTTGGTTACTTCACAGTTGACGCCACCGCAATCGGGTGCTGCGAATTTGCGCGCCTTGCAGCACACCTGGGCGCCGGTATCGTCAAGCAGGCAAATTTTGATCTCGTCCAGCGGCCCGCCGCTGCCCGGGAAGAATTTGATAAATACCGGCAGATCGGCGACTGCATACGGACCAAACACCTGGCCGTTGGGCGCGGTGATGTTGAACGAGTCGCTTACCGCATTTTGTACATCGAAATTGACGCGCAGGCGGTAGGTGCCGTCCGGGTTGCATTGACCGGTGCGCACACGAATGTTGTGGATCAGGCAATCGTTGCCATTGACGCAATTGGGCACCTTGAAGGAGCGGGTAACGCAGCAATCGTTGCTGAAACAGATCGTGATATTATCGGTTGCACCGCCGCCGTAAGGGAAATCTGAAATGGTCAGCGGCAGGTCGTCGAGGGTAAATTCGCCCAAATCCACCTCGCCGTTGTTGCCCGTGACGTGGAATGTACCGGCGTCCGGATTGGCCACTTCGAAGTTGATTTTGATAGAATAAGCCGTACCGTCGTCGTTGCAATCGCCCACTTGTACGCGCAGGTCGTAAATTTCGCAGGAGACGCCGGGCAGACAATCGGGCACCGGGAAGTTTTTGGTACGGCAGCAGTTGCTGCCCACGTAACATACCGAGATCAGCGCGACGTTTCCGCCGCCCCAGGGCACATCAGTGAGCATAATAGGCACCGAATCGGCGTGGAAAGTGCCCATGTTGGCGCCATCCACCACGATGGTCACCGAGTCGGTATCGGCGCCGAGGGAGTTGAATTTTACTTTGAGATTGTAGGTCGAGTCAGTGGTGCAATCACCCGGCTCGACGACCAGATCGAAGATTTCGCAATCGATGGCCGGCAGGCAGTCGGGCACACGGAATTTGCGCGTTACGCAGCAGCCGTTGCCCACACAGATCGTGATCTTGTCGGTTGTACCGCCGTCGTAGGGGAAGTTGACGATGGTCAGCGGCAGAGAGTCGAGCAGATAGGTGCCCAGCAACTGGCCGTTGTTGGCCCACACGGTGAAGGAGTCGGAGGTGGGGTTGTCGACCAGGAAGTTGAGTTTGATCGTGTAAGTGGTATCCGAAGTACAGGTATCGCGCTGGATACGCACTTTGTAAATCTCGCAGCTCGGCGGCGCAGGGCAGTTGGGCGCCTGGAACTCCTTGGTTGCGCAACAATTGGGCTGATTATCGATACAAACTTTCAGGACGCCCACGGGCGTTCCGCCGGGAAAGTTGGAGATCGTTACAGGCAAAGCATTGACAGAAAAACTGCCCAGCAACTGGCCGCCCATGGCATACGCTGTAAAGGTGCTGCTGGCGGAAGTGTCGGGATAATCAAAATCGACTTTGATGGGGAAAGTGCCGTCGGCGTTGCAAGAATCGGTTTCAATGCTCAGGTTGGCAATATCGCAGTTGGGCGCCGGGCAATCCGGTACGTTGAAACTTTGCGTCAGGCAGCAGTTGGCCAGGTCGGTCAGGCAAATGGTCACACTGTCCTGATCGCCGCCATTGCTCGGGTAGTCTTCGATGGTCAGAGGCAGGTCGGAAAGCGGGAACGTGCCGAGGCTCACGCCTCCACTGGTAAATACTTCAAAAAAGAAGTTGGTCGGTAAGGGAGAGATGTCGAGGCTGATCTTCAGTTTGTAGGTGCTGTCGCTGGTGCAATTGCCCGGATCAACGGACAAACCGGTCAGTTGGTCGCAGGGCAAGGTGGTGCAGTCGGTCGTAACCGGGCCAAGCCCTACGGCTGCGAAGCAGGACGGGTCGGCCAGGTCGGTGATGATAAATCCGTAAAAGACACCGGTTCCGGCGGGGAATGGGCCTACTGTTACGGGGAGGTCGGCATACTGGAACTGGCCCGCCGTGCCGCTGTTGCTGGCGACGGAAAAGCCTTGCAGGCTTGTGTTCTGGTGTTGAAAATTCAGTTCTACAAAAAACTGTCCGTTGGCGCAATCGACCACCTGGGCGGTCACATCAGTAATGGTGCAGGGATTCTGCGCGGCGAGTTGGCTCACTAAAAGGAGCATCGATAGCAGGTTAAAGTACCAGCGCATGGTTGTTAGTGATTTTAGTGAAAGAATAAAGGAACATTAAAAATAGATCGGGTGTACGCGAAACCGTCCTTGGCTGTTGAGTTCCAGGGCAGGTGCGGGTATCTTGATAATATTGGCGGCATCGAGGAGTGTATTCAGGAAACGGCTCCGGGTACGGATACGGCTGAGGTCCAGATCGAGGGAAAGAAAAAACTGGCGGGTACGGGGGTATTGCACAGGATCGATGCGATACGTCACGCAATCGGCCCCTTCGCAATCTTTCACCGCGTTCCATTCGTAGCCCTGCCCGGCAAAGAGGTTGTCGGCGCCCATACCCACGGCCACATTGAGCCATCGGGGCCACCAGCCCGAGGTTTGGCGGCTGAATGAGCGGGGGTTGACGGAGGCCCAGACCACCAGCGTGTTGTAGTTTTTCAGGAATAAATTGAGGGGAGCGGTACCGTACAGTTCGTCGGCGCGCCGTTCGAGCGTCGTCCATTGCTGGCTGCCGGCCGGTTGGTACGGATCAATCGGCGTATCATTGTAGCGCACCGGCCAGGCGCTCATTTTCATCATGATTCGCTGCTCTCCCCAGCCCAGTTCCTGGCCCAGAAACATACCCGATCCAAGCAGGTTAAAAGCGACGTCGCCCCAGGAGAAGCCCCATTGTGCGGAATAGCCGTCAAAAATTTCAAAGGAAGTCTGGATCAACTGCCCTCCGGCAAATCCCGTCCAGGCGGCAGCACGCCTATTGATACCGGTCCAGCGGGCGCCGCCGGCGATCCAGCGACTTTCCTGGTACGACATCAGCCAGTGGCCCATTTTGTCCATCTGCATCCATTCGCGGCCATCGTCAAAAAAGTGAAAATCAGACTGCGGATATTCGGCGTACCAGGAATTGTAGAGTCCTGCCATCGCCAGGGTGTATGCCCCCGTTCCTGCCCCGGCGGCCGTCCAGAGGCGCGCTTTGTACAGGGTGTCAGCCGGTCGAAGCGATAAAAGCGGCGGCTGACATCGTTGCGCCGAAAGGACGACAGGGCTCATCCAGGCGCATACGAGCAGAAGGAAAAAGTGGTTTCGCATTTCGTCGCTTCAAAACGACAGGAGAGGAAAGAATGGTATCACAAGTTAAAAAAAATTTCTATTCAACTGAATATCAAACAATTAAAAATCAAGTTAAGACCACACAGCCGATACCTTCGGGCCGAAAACGAGCAAGCCTGTCACGACGGCGCCGATTGCCATGACCAGCACCGCGCCTGCCGCAACGTCTTTTGCCTTGCCGGCCAATGGGTGCATTTGCGGCGAGACCAAATCCGTCAGATATTCAATCGCCGTATTGACGGCTTCCATTGCGATGACGCCTGTTATAACAAGGACCAGCACGAGCCATTCCTGCCTTGATACCTCAAAATACCAACCAGCTGCGAGCACGCAAGCCGTCGCAATTAAATGTATCCGGGCATTGGTTTGAGTACGGAAAAGATCGGCCAGGCCGGCAAAGGCATAGCGAAAACTGGCAATCCGGCGGGTTAAATTCATGTTGATATAAATGAGAAACGTGTCAAAATCGGAATACATCCGCGCCCTGTTCCGCTTCGTTTGTCCGAAGCGATGATGCCGGGGCAGCAGGCAATTGTTCCTTTTTCTGCGCTGTTTCCTGGTAATAAAAACTAATAGCCGCACTACAGCCAAAGCATACGAACATCAAACGAAAACGATTGATAATCAGGAAAAAAAGCCCTAAAAACAAATAAGCCAGGGCTACCCATTGCGCATTGGCAGCCCAGCCTGCAAAAACAGTTCCGGGCACAGGGAACAGCGTAAGGACCGCCCCGCTCAGAAAAACCAGCGTCAGCCCTTGCCTGACTTTCAGCACATCGAAAAAGGACAACTTTATCACTGCACAAAAATACGTCGGCCACAGCATGAAAAAGTCTTCCGGCACAGTCTTGCTTTTTGCAATCCGGCTTTTTACCTTTGCACCCGCTTTTGAAAAAAAGCAATAATCTTGAATAATTCAGGAGAAACCGGGAGAGATGTCCGAGTGGTTTAAGGAGCGCGCCTGGAAAGTGCGTATACGCCAAAAGCGTATCCAGGGTTCGAATCCCTGTCTCTCCGCAGTAAAAATTTAACATCGAATCAATCAGGAGAGGTGGCAGAGCGGTTGAATGCACCTGATTCGAAATCAGACGTACCTTCACGGGTACCGGGGGTTCGAATCCCTCCCTCTCCGCACAAAGGACCTGGCTCACCGGCCGGGTCTTTTTTTATGCCCCGGCAGCAGCCTGAGGAAACATACGCAGCGCGTTTTCCGTCGTTTTACGGGCAATTTCCGAAAGCGGCAACACTTTCACTTCCGACAACATTTCGGCCACCAAACGCACGTAAGCGCTTTCGTTGCGCTTGCCCCGGTGCGGAGCCGGCGGCAAATACGGCGCATCGGTTTCCAGCACGATATACTCAAGCGGTATGTGACGCAAAACTTCGGGCAATTCCGATTTGGGATACGTCAGCGTGCCGCCTATGCCCAGCATAAAACCGAGATCAATCATGCGCCGGGCTTGTTCCACACTTCCGCTGAAACAATGAAAAATGCCGCGCAGACGGCCGTCCTGGCCATTGGCAACCAGTTCCAAACACTCTTCGTTGCTCTCGCGGGAATGGATGATGATGGGCAAGTTCAGGTCTTTGGCCCACTCGATTTGCCGGGCAAAAGCGATTTTTTGAATCTCCAGTGTGCTTTTATCCCAGTAGAGATCGATGCCCGTCTCTCCTACTCCGGCCCAGCGCCGTTGCCCCAGCCAATGTTCTACCAGCGCCAGTTCCTGCTCCACGGTATCGGGCTGCACCGAGCTGGGGTGCAATCCCATCATGGCAAAACAATGATCGGGGAATTGCGCTTCGAGCGCCAGCATCGCGTCGATTGATGCGGCGTCGATATTGGGCAAATACATGCGGTTCACACCGGAAGCGATCGCGCGACGCACCATGTCGGGGCGGTCGTTGTCGAATTTGTGCGAATAAAGATGGGCGTGGGTATCGATCAAGGTAAGCATGGCCTGAAAACAACAAACGCTGTAAGCTTTTGACTTACAGCGTTTAAGGAAAGTGGGTCGGGATGACTGGCTTCGAACCAGCGACCTCTTCGTCCCGAACGAAGCGCGCTACCGGGCTGCGCTAAATCCCGTACACTTAGTGTAATGGAGCCGGACAAGGGATTTGAACCCTCGACCTGCTGATTACGAATCAGCTGCTCTACCGCTGAGCTAATCCGGCGTTTTACGCTTTTCTTCAAAAGCGGCGGCAAAGATAGTCTTTATGAAATTGAAGAAACAAGTCTGGCCGCAAAAAAATCTTGTCCAAGGTTCAACTCCCCCCGCTCTTTTTCCAAATCAGGTAATCTCGTTTTTGTTCCGGCCGGTTTTGAGGCATCACCCGCAAAGGTTCGCAAGGGCGCAAAGTGTCGAAGCATTCGGCCGGTAATTGCTGATAAAGGCGGGTCCCTTCGGTTTTCCAGGCCAGCATGTCGTCGCTTACTTCCCGTATGATTTTAGCCGGGTTGCCGGCCAGCAAGCTGCGCGGCGGGATTTTCTCCCCGCTTTTTACAAAACTCAGGGCGCCGACAATCGACTCGTCGCCCAGTTCCACTTCATCCATCAGGACGCTATTCATGCCCACCAGACAGTTGCGCCCGATCGTGGCGCCATGAATGATCGCCCCATGCCCAATGTGCGCGGATTCTTTGAGCAAAACCCTCACACCGGGAAACATGTGGATGGTGCAATTTTCCTGCACATTGCAGCCATCTTCAATAACAATCGCCCCCCAATCGCCGCGAATCGCGGCGCCAGGCCCGATGTACACATCGCGGCCAATTACCACGTTGCCTGTAACGGCCGCCTGGGGGTGAATAAAAGCGCTTTCATGCACGACTGGCCGAAAACCATTGAACTCGTAGAGCATATCCGTTTATTTTAGTCAAATAAATGCCATTCTATGGG
Source organism: Saprospiraceae bacterium (assembly GCA_020849825.1). Lineage (GTDB taxonomy): Bacteria > Bacteroidota > Bacteroidia > Chitinophagales > Saprospiraceae > M3007. The sequence goes on along the minus strand of JADZFP010000157.1, from coordinate 3,080 downwards.
CCGCGGTCCGTTTTTCGCCGGCAAAGCGTGTAGTTTTACGGCCTCTTCCATCGGGCAAACAAGTTTCAAACCTATGCGTCTTTTTCCACTTTTTGTGCTTTTTATCCTGTTCAACCAGCAGGCTTTTGCTCAACAACCCATGTTCCCGCACTGGGATGTCGACGTTATTCAGGGCGGACAAACCATGGAGTTTCCTTTTGCGGGCGGACTAAACTGCCCTCAGTTTGGCGAGGCCGACCTCAACAACGACGGCATCACCGATCTCGTCATCTTCGACCGCACGGGCGATGTGGTGCTGACCTTTCTCAACAATGGCGCCGCCGGCCAGACTGACTACGTCTACGCTCCGGAATATGCCTGTTATTTCCCCAAATTGATCGAATTCGTGTTGATGCGGGACTATAACCAGGATGGCGCAGCCGATATTTTCTGCTCTTCCCTGCAAGCCAACTCCCAGGAAATACAGGTGTTTCGCGGATACTACGAAGACAACATTTTGAAATTTGCCCCTTTCATTTTCAATTATCCTAATTGCAGCTATTGCAATACTAACTACATTTATTACCCCGACAACCAACCGGGAGAATGGAATAATTTGCCGGTCGCCAAAACGGATTACCCTGGTATTGGCGACGTGGACGGCGACGGCGATCTCGACATCGTCTGTTTCGAGGCATCGCTCACCACCAGCATGTTTTTCCTGCGCAACATGTCGGTCGAACAGGGCTTTGGCGTCGACAGTCTGAAATTTCAATTGATTGACAAATGTTTCGGCAAATTCACGGAAACCGGCCTCGAAGCCTGTAAAGCTTGTCTTAGTCCAAATGGCGAGGACTGCTGCGACGGATTTGCCCCGCCGACACCGGAAGCAGCCGAGCGCTCCGGCAACCGCCACCCCGGCTCCACGGCTTTGGTGTACGACCAGGAAGGCGACGGCGACATGGATTTGGTGCTCGGCAACATCTCATTTAACTGCATGCTCGGCCTGACCAATGGCGGCACACCCAATCAGGCCTGGATGACGGCCATCGACACCGCTTTCCCCTCCTACAACACCTCGGTGGATCTGGCGGTGTTTCCAGCCTCGTTTTACATCGACCTCGACAATGACGGCCAAAAAGACTTCGTCGCCTGCCCCAACAACAAAAGTATCGGCGAAGACCGTAAAAACGTGTGGTTTTACCGCGATGCCGACCCCGGGCCCGGCACCGATTTCCAACTGAGTTCCAAAAGCCTGTTCGTCGGCGGTATGATCGATTTCGGATCGGTCGCCCACCCGGCTTTTGCCGACGTGAATGCAGACGGCTTAATGGATATTGTAGCGGGCAATTACGGGTATTATACCCCCGGAACGGCCGGAAATGCCAGCCTTTACCTGCTGCTCAATACCGGCACGTCGACCAACCCAAAATTCACCCTGGCCGACAACGACTGGCTGGGCATGTCGGAATTCGCGCCGGCCGACAACGATTTCTCTCCGAGTTTTGGCGACCTCGACGGCGATGGCGACCTCGATATGCTCGTAGGGACTTACGCTGGTGGCTTGTTCTGTTATATCAATCAGGCCGGCGCAGGCAATCCCATGCTGCTGATTCGCGACCCCGACCCCATGTGGCTCGGCATGGACGTAGGCATCTCCTCAACGCCGGCCATCATCGATCTCGACAACGACAACCGCCCGGACGTATTGATCGGCGAACGAAACGGTAATGTCAACTTTTTCAAAAACCAGGGCTCGCCAACCGAACCGTTTTTTGCCAGCACACCCACCCTGAGCAACCTCGGGCAACTGGATGCGCGCCTGCCCAACCAACTGATCGGTCACAGCGTGCCCGTATGCGTCAATACGCCCGACGGGCTGCGATTGATCATGGGCACACAAAACGGCCACCTCGAAATGTACGCCGGCATTGCCGCGAGCAGCGACGCCTTCCCGCTTGCGGATGAAGCATGGGGCAACGTCGACGACGGCTTCCGCAGCCATCCGGCACTCGCCGATCTCGACGGCGACGGGGTGCTGGACCTGCTCGTGGGCAATCAACGCGGCGGCCTCTCGCTGTATCGAACCACACTGGCCGATTGCACCGTGAGCGCACAAAGCCCCGATGCAGCCCCGGCAAGCCGGCTGTATGTGTCGCCCAATCCGGCCCGCGACCGGGTGCTGGTCCAGACCGACTGGGCGCAACCGGTGCAGTGGAGCCTGCTCAATGTACTGGGTCAGACAATAGCACAGGGACAGGAGCCGTCGGGCACGTTCAGCTTATCAGTGGGACAAATTCCGGAAGGGCTCTATGTTTTGGCGGTGCGGAATGGCGGTCGGCTCACAAGCGCCAAACTAATTGTGAAGCGCTAACCGTACACTTGCGAGACAAGCATATTAGAGCCCGAAACTAAATCCTTCGGCGACAAAACGTTCATATTTCTCTTTGTCAAACTGGTAGAGTTTGGCCGGGCGGTGCGCCACGTTTTCCTGCAATTCATTGAGATCGAGCAAAAGCCCCATAGTCAGGATTTTCTTGCGGAAGTTGCGTTTGTCGAGTTTGGTAACCAGGATGGCTTCGTACAATTGCTGCAATTCCGTCAGGGTAAATTTTGGGGGTAAAAGTTCAAAACCGACGGGCGCGTTGCGCACTTTGGTTTGCAACTGGGCCAGGCAAGTATCGAGAATTTCGTTGTGATCAAACGCCAACTCCCCCACTTCCGACATGGAATGCCAGCGGGCAGACTGTGCAAAGGACGCGGGCGTGACAGTATAATCGCTGATTTTGATCAGAGAGTAATAAGCGATCGTAATGACGCGGCCCAGCGGGTGGCGATTGACGGCGCCAAAAGCTTTGACTTGTTCGAGATAAACGCCCCGAAGACCGGTCAGTTGTTCCAAAACACGCTCGGCGGCTGTTTCCAGATTTTCATTGGGATAGACAAGGTCGCCCGGCAAGGCCCATTTGCCCTTGAAAGGCGCTGCGCCACGCTGGATCAAAAGAACCTTCAGATCGCCCCCATCGAATCCGAAAATGACGTTGTCAACAGAAAAAGCCGATTTAAAAAAACTCTCTACTTCACTCATCAGACTACTGATT
>JADZFP010000156.1 GCA_020849825.1 Saprospiraceae bacterium | reverse complement strand
TTGCACATCCGGGAAGTTGTTGGTAAACTGACGGTTGTAATTCAGGTTGGCCTCCAGATTTACTTTCAGGCTGAATTTGATGCCGCTGTACACGTTGAAGTTGCCCACGTTGAGCTGGGTATTGGGCACCATGCCCTGCTGATAGTTGTAGGAGGTGGAGAAACGCATGTCCACCTTTTCACCGGTAGTGCTTACGCTGATGTTGTTATTGCTCTGAAAACCCGGACGCAGGAAACGTTCGAGGTTGTCGACACCGCGCGCAACCCAGGGGGTAGCCTGACGCACGCCGGTAACCGGGTCGATCGGGCTGTCGTACTGCGGAATCAGCTGACCCTCGAAACGGGGTCCCCAAATATCGTAGTCGCCGTCGTTCAGACCGCCGCCCCGGCCATCGCCGAAAGCATAACGGCCGTGGTCGCCGGGGCCATACTCGAACTGTACATTCGGAATGGCATTGAAACCGGACTCGATCATCTGGCTCGAATTAAACTCGATGCTGTAACCGCGCGGGTCACGGGAACCTTTTTTGGTCGTGATCATGATCACACCGTCCTGCGAACGGAAACCGTACAACGCAGCGGCAGCGGGACCTTTCAGGACCGTGTACGATTCGATGTCGTCGGCGCTGATGTTCCAGGTGTCGGTGTTGATCGGTACACCGTCGACGACAAAAATCGGGTTGGCGCCCCGCAAATTAAGCGTGGGAGCGCCGAGCAACTCGGGTGAAGCGCCCACTGTCAGACCGACGACTTTACCCGCCAAAGAGTTGACGGCATTGGGCTCGCGGGCCTTGAGCAGGTCGTCGCCTTTGACTTCCTGCGTGGCATAGCCCAGGCGAGCTTTGTCTTTTTTGAAACCAAGCGCCGTCACGACAACGGTTTCCAACTGGCCATCGACTTTCATATCGATCACCACCTGCATATCGGCGCCTACGGTGGCCGAAGTGGTCATAAAGCCGACGTAGCTGGCCACCAGGATTTCTCCCGGGCGAGCTTCGAGCTGAAAATTACCGGTCGCATCGGATACCGCGCCCCGGTTGGTTCCCTGAACCTGGATGGTGGCGCCAGGCAGTGCTTCCTGGGTATCGGCGGCGCGTACCAGACCGGTCACGCGTTGGGCTGACACGGAGCCAAGCGCCAAAAGAGTTAAGACAAGGGCACAGGACAGGCCCTTGAAGGTGAGGAGAAAAGCCTTCATAACAGTAGAAAAAGTTTGATGTCGAAGAGTGCGTAGAAACGTGCGGAATACAATAGAGCTGGTTGCTCCCCAAAGGATGCGACCGGGTCCAAACAGGCAGGCGAAACGTTCCGCGTAATTCGGCAGCAAAAGTAGGGCAGCCCCTTTCAGGAAGCTGCCCCGCCAGTTTTAAGTTTGGTTTAATTAATTGAAAAACAAAGTCTTATGTGAAGGCAATGTAAAGCCGGCTTTATCCCAATGTATTTAATTCCGGTTTTTGATGAAGTCCTCTACATGATCCAGTTTGGGCGATTCCAGCAGACTTTTCCAGTCGAAGTTTTCATCAAACGGCGACAGTAATTTTTGCGGGTCCAAAACGCGCGGATCAACCGGCAAAGCTTTGTACGGTGTGAAATCGGGCTGATCGGTAAAAAAATCGGACAGGTCATTGGCCGCCGCGTCGTACTGATTGAGTCCGGGGGCGCCGAGGACATGCCAGAACGTTTTGAAAATACTGCCAAAACTGTAATGCTCATGGCTTACGTGGTTGCGTTTGGCCCATGGAGAAATGACCATCAAAATACTCCGGTGGGCGTCGATGTGATCCCGGCCGTCCTGCGAATCATCTTCCGTAACAACTATCAGCATATTTGGCCAATAGGGCGTGTGCGACAGGAATTCCACTACCCTGCCCAACGCCAGATCGTTGTCGGCCATATAACTTTCCCGGAAAGGATAACCCGCCGCCGGTCGCTCGCCGGCGCCATGATCCTGCGGGAGCATCAGCGTGACGACCGAGGGCATTGTTTCGGCGCCCGACAGCCATTTTGCCCGAAACTCATCCATAAATACATCAGTCCGGAACTGGTCGGGGATGGCCATGTTAAAAGTCGCGTACTTTTCAGAAGATCGCCCGTAAAGGGGGCCCGGCATGGGGAAGTTGACCAGTACTTTCTGGCCGTAATATTTCATGGTCGAGTCGGTAAAGTTGGAGCCCATTTCCGTTCCGAACCCGAAGTTGTAAAACGCGATACCGTTGCGTTCGAGGTGATCCCAGAGCGAACCGGCCTCATTGTAATCTTCGGGGAAAATAGCGCCGGCGCCGCCGGTCCAGGCATACTGCCCCTTGGCTTTTCCGCCAAACCGCACATTGCGATGGCCGCCGTATTCCGACGAAACCGTCGTTTCCATCCATTCATTCGGATAGGTATTGGCCAGCCATCGGTGCCCATCGGCGGAGTGGTCGGAGTCGACGTAATAATTATCTCCCACGCCAAAACGATAGGCAAGGGCCAGGTGATTGGGCATGATCGTGGCATCGGTGACCGATTGTGTCTTGTCCTCATTGGTAAATGACCGCAGATACCCGTATCGGGCGATTTCCGGATCGCCCTTGCCGTTTTTTAACTGGCCAAACACCTCGTCGTAAGTCCTGTTTTCTTTGGAGATGAACACGATATGTTTGATCGGACTTCCTTTTGTGCCCGCCTGCAAAGGGATCGGGTTGTTTTTTCTTTCGTTAAATGCGGGGTCGTCGGTCCGCCGCACCCGGTAATTCTGCGCCAATACCTGCTGCGTATAGCGCGGCAAATATGCATCGGCCGGGATGTCGAGCAGAGTGACCGAGCCTTTCATCAGGTGACCGATGTAACTGCCCTCGGGGCCCTCTTTAAAAGTATAGCCGCCATTGGGGCCGCTGCCGTAGCCTTTGGCATTGGCGACGATCAGCCGGCGGCCGTCGGGGCTCACCGCCAGTTTCGACGGAAACCAACCCACTGGCAAATGCCCGAGCACCTTGCGGCCGCGTACGTCGACTACCGCCACCGCGTTGATCCCCGATTCGGCCACATATAGCCGTTTTTGGTCGGGCGACAGCGCCAGGCCAAAGGGTATCACGCCTCTTTTACCGGCCAGTTGAGGCAAGGGTTTGAGAAAAATATTTTTCACAACCCGCCCTTGTTGCGGATCAATCATGGATACGCAATCATTGTTGCCGTTGGTCACAAACACGTAGCGGTCGGAAGCCACCAGTGAATTGGGGCCCGCACCGCCCACTGCCGGAATACCCTCGATTTTTTCACCGACCAAAAAACCGGTTTTGATCCGATGCATCACGCGCGGCTGTGTCCCGCTCACGTCTACCGACCATACCGAGAATGATTCCGGTGCGTTGGGGTCGCCCAATGCCGGCACCTCGTAGTGATCCGTGCGGTACCCTTCCCGCATTTCCTTCGAACCAAAACCCGAAGCGGGGTAGCCGGGCGCTACCTGCAACGCGGCTGTGGAATCGAACGGGCGCAGGGGAGAATATTCAAACATACCGACATTGGCGACGTACGCTGTTTTTTCATCCGGAGAAAGACACACCCCAAACGGATAACGGCCAACCGGCACGTAATACAATACCTTTCGCTGACGCGTATCGGCAATAATCAGTCGAAAATTGCTTTGGTCGCAGATATACAGCCGATTACCATCACGGGTAAGCGCCAGATCGCCGAGGTAGCCGTCGGGGTTGTCGGCCTGGGCGCAGTTGATCGAATCCAGTTTGGCGCCGGTGCCCAGGTCAAAAAGAAAAACCTTGTTGGCTTTACCGCCAGCTACCCATACCTGCCGGTCGTCGGGCGTAATAGCAAGACCCATAAATACGTCTTCCAGCAAATTATCATTGTTCCCGGCGCCTTCCGGGATTTGTCTCACCCGCGGCTGAGCGCTTTCCAATTGGTCGAGAATGGTGATGGAAAAAGGGCGGTTGCCCGAATTGGCCGTTACAGCCACCCGCCCGTCGCGGGAAAGCGCAAGCCCATAGGGATGCGGCGCGATGCGGACCGTACGCCCCATGGGTTTGATGATTCGCCCATTGGGTATGATCGATTCCCCCTTCGGGTCGATGGTACAATAACGATCGCCGGCAGGAGAATCGACCACCCAGTTTCGGGCGCCTCTACAAGCGATAAGGGACAGGATAAAAGTCAGTAGAAGGAAGTTTTTCATGAATCGTCAAGTTTGGGGTGAAATTGGCGGATTAGTATTGCTCTCCGTACTATTTTGAAGTGAAATGAATGTAAAATCAAGCCGTCAAACTTAATCCCGCCTTAACCTGCCCGCTTCTACCTTGCAGCCCAATATTGGGTCAAATTTTCGACTATGCGTACGTATTTACCTCTCATCCTTCTCCTTTTCTCCGCTTCTTCCATCCTTTGGGGACAATCGCCCTCCACACTCGGCGATACGACCCGGACGGGCCAACTGAATGAAATCGTGATCAGTGCCCAACGCAGCCCGACCGAGCGCTTCCAAACACCCGAGGCGATCAGTGTCGTGACGAACTCCGGACTGATACGCAGTCAAAGCCGCACCAGTCCGGAAGCCCTGCAGTTTTCACCGGGTGTATTTGTACAAAAAACCAACCATGGCGGCGGCTCGCCTTTCGTTCGGGGCCTGACGGGCAATCAAACCCTCTTGCTCATCGATGGTATCCGCCTGAGCAATGCCACATTCCGCTACGGTCCCAACCAGTATTTCAACACGCTCGATGTTTTTGATCTTTCTCGCATCGAGGTATTGCGGGGTAGCGGTTCCGTACAATATGGCTCAGATGCGTTGGGGGGCGCCATTCAGGCGTTCAGCCGGCCGCTCAGACTAAACGCCGGGCAACCACAATGGAACGGGAAAGTCCTGTTGCGCGGCACGACCCAGGATATGGAACAATCGACGCATGCCGACCTGGCCTGGTCCGGTCGCCGCTTCGCCCTCGGGGGGGGTATGTCGCTTCGGCGTTTCGGCGACCTGGTGGGCGGCGATACATCCGGCCGTCAGGCGCCCAGCGGGTACCGGGAATACAACTACGATCTTAAAGCCAAATGGATGCTGGCCCCGGGCGCTGTGCTGACCCTGGTTCACCAGAATACGCAGCAACTTCATGTGCCGGTATACCACAAAGTGCAACTCGAAAATTTTGCCGTAAATGAGTTCGATCCACAGCGAAGAGCATTGAGTTACGCGCGTTTCGAGCAAAACATACAACGCGGAATCTGGGAAAAATGGGCGTTCACCACCTCCTGGCAACAAACCGAGGAAGGGCGCAGAAGTCGCAAAAACAACAGTGCCATCCGCCGGGAAGAAAACGACCGGGTCGGGTCGTTGGGCATGAATACCCAATTCGATCACCGGTTTAATGCTCGCTGGACAGCCAACAGCGGCGCCGAAGCCTACTGGGAACAGGTACAAAGCACTCGCGTCGATATAGATGAAAACACCGGACAGCAAACCGCCAAACGCGGACTTTACCCCGACGGCGCGCGTCTGGAAAACTATGCCCTGTACTCCTTGCACACTTTCGACTGGCGCCCCTGGACGCTCACTGCCGGCGCGCGCTGGAATGCATACGTCATCCGGGTGTCGGAAGCCGCCCTCGGTGAAGGAGAAACACTGCTCCGACCCTCCGCCCTGGTAGGCAACCTGGCTGTCATGCGGCATATTGCCCCACAAATCAATTTGTTTGCCAGCGTCAACACCGGTTTCAGAGCTCCCAATATCGACGACCTGGGCACCCTGGGTATTGTAGACTTCCGATTCGAAGTACCCAACTACAACCTGCGTCCCGAAAAATCCACCCAGATACAAGTGGGCGGAAAATGGCGTTCCGAAGGCATGGAAGCAGAATTATTCGTCTATCGAAATGAACTGCGCGACCTCATCACCCGAATCAAACAAGATACCCTGACCCAACAGGGCTACCCGCTTTACCAAAAGGAAAATGTGGAGAAAGCGTTCATCCAGGGACTGGAAACAAACTGGACGTACCACATTGGGAAAAACTGGACGGCCCAGGGCAGCCTGACCTATACCTATGGCCAGAACCGCACCCAAAACGAACCCGTCCGGCGCATCCCTCCCATCTTCGGGCGTCTTGTGATCGATTTTGAACCCACCAAACACTGGTCGATCGGCGCTGAGTGGTTGGGGGCCGACAAACAAGACCGGCTGGCCAAGGGCGATACCGAAGATAATCGTATTCCCCAGGGCGGCACTCCCGGATGGCAAGTATTGAACCTGCATGCCTCGTACGCCTGGCGCGGTTTTTCAGCGCAATTGTCGGGCAACAACCTGTTCAATGCAGACTACCGCACCCATGGCTCGGGCATCAATGGTATGGGGCGGTCGGCTACCCTTACCCTGATGTATGAGATCGGGAAATAAAGTCCGGTTTTAAGTGAATTTCTTTTCAAAACACACACTGTTCTCCACACCGGCGTACTGCCCGTAATTGGGAATGACGGCGTACCCGTTTTTCGTGTACAAACGGATCGCATCGGGCTGCCTGATGCCGGTCTCCAGCACGCATTTTTCAAAGCCCAGTTCGCGCGCCCAGGTTTCCAGCCCGGTTAATACGCTGGAAGCGACACCCTTCCCCCGGGCGCCTGGCAGGGTGTACATCCGTTTGACTTCCATGCTTTGGGCATCATACGCCTTGAGGGCGCCGCAGGCAAGCGCTTGCCCGTCGAGATAGGCTACCAGGGCATATTTGATCGCGTCAACCTTATTGAATTGATGGTAAAAAGCGTGTTCCTCACCGTCGATGACAGCCAGCTCGGCATCGAGCAGCCCCACCAGGCGAATGAAATCCGGGTGCCCGGAATCGGTTCTGAGCAATTTAATCATTGGCAGACAGAACGGGTCGATCAGAACACGTGCCGTTCGGCGTGGTAACTGGAGCGCACCAGCGGACCGCTTTCGACGTATTTGAAACCTTTTTGAAGACCCACTTCCTTGTATTGGGCAAACAGGTCGGGATGAATGAATTCCGCGACTTCGAGGTGCATCTTGGTGGGTTGCAGGTACTGGCCCAGGGTGAGAATATCGCAGCCGTTGGCGACCAGTTCGTCCATGGCCTGATAGACCTCTTCGGGTTGTTCGCCCAGGCCGAGCATGATGCCGGTTTTGGTGCGTTTGCCGTACGCTTTGGTGCGTTTGATCTGTTCCAGCGAACGCTCCCATTTGGCCTGCGGCCTGACGAGGCGGTACAAGCGCGGCACGGTTTCCATGTTGTGGCTCACCACCTCCTGGCCCGGAGAGATCATCCGTTCGAGCGCCTCCCAGTTGGCTTTTACGTCGGGGATCAGGGTTTCGATAGTGGTTTCCGGCGAGCGTTCTTTTACGGCGCGCACGGTTTGGTACCAGATTTCGGCGCCTCGGTCTTTGAGTTCGTCGCGGTTGACGGAAGTGATAACCGCGTGTTTGACCTTCATCAGCCAGATGGCCTCGGCTACGCGACGGGGTTCGTCTTCGTCGTACTCGTTGGGTCGGCCGGTTTTGACCGCGCAAAAGGAGCAGGAGCGGGTGCACACATTGCCCAGGATCATAAAAGTCGCGGTGCCGGCGCCCCAGCATTCGCCCATATTGGGGCAGCTGCCGCTCAGGCAGATGGTGTGCAGGTTGAACTCGTCGACAATACTGCGGACGTTGCGGTAGTTTTCGCCCATAGGCAGGCGCACTTTGAGCCAGTCGGGGCGTTTGGGGCGTTCGGTCTGGGATTTATTGTCGAGAATGGGAAGATCGAGCATAGCTATGGTCAGGACTTTGGTCCGGTCATCTCAGGGCAGGGCGCCTTATTGGCGTTTTCCGAGCTGCAAATTTATGAAGAAGTTGAAGAACAACTGGCTGTTCTCCTCGCTCACCAGGATGGGCACTTTGCGCGGAAAGACATCTACCTGCAGGCCGATTTCCAGGGCTTTGACCACTTCGTCGAATGCGCCCCAATCCATGTGAAAAGCAATGGAGGCATTGCCGCCGGGTATAAAAGAGAGGTCGCTAAATCCCTTTGTAAAAGGCGAGGCGCCGAGGATGCGGGTCGGGTCGAGAAAAACGCCGGCGTTCTCTTCGGAGTATTTTTGATGCAAAACCCGCTGGTCGCGCGGATTGTCGGGGCTGGTGTAGGCCAGTGCCAGGTAATAGGGCTTGAGAATACCGAGGGAGGGCCCGACGGAATAGCTCATGCCCACGGCAACGCCCTTGTGGCGGGCTTTTTCGGAGTAATAACGTTTGATACCCCATCCGCTGCGGGCGATGAAGAGGTTGTTTTGTTTGCCAAAAACAAAGGGCCTGAACGAGCGCACGTTGGGCGGCGGGCTGAGGCGTTGCTCCTTGGTGTGTTTCACCTCGCCAATATTCACCTGAAAAAAGGAGGTGCGGTAATACGTACGCAAGCGGCCGAATTCCATGCCCGCTGCATAGCCTTTATTGGTGGTCAGCCTGAAATTAAAAGCCGTTTCGCGGTTATAAACGATCCCTGTGCCGCTGACCGGGGGTTTGAAACCCTGGGCAGAAGCCGAGTAGGCAAAGGCGAGTAGAAGGATAAAAAACAGGTTGCGGAGCATGGTGTCGGTTTTACTTGCTTCAAAATTAGTCGTTTTGGCGGAGGAAGCGGAAGGGAAACAAATGTTTTGCCATTTCAGCCCATAATTTATGCTAAAAATTTTCAGCCTCCCAAACGGCGCCTGCATCTGCCAAATTATCTCCGGAGCGCTGGCTTTTTCACTGCCACTCAAAGTAGAATATTCTCCCGTCGTCGCTACTCAGCCACCCGCGGCCATCCCGGGTAAAGACGTCGGTGAAATTGACGGCTGCCGGCACGCCTGCCACCGGCGTCCAATGCTCCCCGCCGTCGTAGGTCATCCAGAACAAACCTTCGTCGCCCGCCGCCCAGCCCGTCTGCTCGTCGGCAAACCAGATGGCGCGGAAGGGTTGGCGCCGTTTGCCGCCGGTTCCGCCTTCGCGCAGCGTCTGCCACGAGCGGCCGCCGTCGGTCGTTTTCAACAACGTGCCGCTGTAGCCGCAGGCAAAGCCGGTCAGCGCACTGGGGAAGTACAAACTGCGATAAAAATCGCCGGGCACTTGCAGGCGTTGCCAATGCCTCCCGGCGTCGTCGGAGCGCATCATCCAGCCGTAGCCGGCGGCGTGAGCAGTGACCGAATCGGAGCACCACACGGCGTGCAGTTCGTTCGGAAAATATTGCACCGTATCGAGCAGCCAGAATACCTCCGGTCCGAAATTGCGCACCTGCCCGCCCCGATAACCCTCGCCGCTGACGATGATGCCGCTGCGTTCGTCGGGGAAAAAACAGGCCCGGTGCCAACTCCAGTCGACTCGAAACACCTGCCAGTGCCGTTCGCCCGGAGGCCGGTGCAAAGCCAGCCCGTTGAGCCCGCAGACGTATCCCTGGCCCTCGCGGTCGAACATCACATACTCCATTTTATTGTCCAGCAAAGTATCGGTCTGCCAACTTTGTCCGCCATCGGCAGTCGACAGGATAAAGCCCTGCGACCAGATGGTTCCGCCCGTAGCGACGCCTTGCAGCGAATCGACAAACCAGATAGCGGTAATCTCCGTTGCAACCGGCCGCGCCAATTCGCGAAAAACCGGCATCGACAAGGTTTCTTTTTTACAAGAAGCCGCCCAAAACACAGCCAGGCAGGCGATCAGGACATATTTTATAGTCATACAAACAGGCGTTCTTTCAAGCGAGGTTACAAATGATTCGGACTGCGGCCGTCCGAAATACGCACACAACAACAAAAAACCTTACCTTTGTTGCACTGTAAATCATTCAATGCCAACCGGCTACGATGATTTTTACCCTTATTCGGGCGCTCATGACCATCGACGTTTTTTGTGTCGCGATTTTTATGTTCGGCTTTTGGCACGGCTATTCCCGCGGCATAATACATACTATTTTCAATCTGCTGACCTGGCTGTTCGGCATCACATTGGCTTTCAAAATGGCGCCGGTGATGCGCAATATTTTGCAAACCATCTTCGATTCCGATACCGATTTGATGATCGTAGTCGCCTTCGGGATCAACCTGGCTTTCGTCTTTTTTATCATGCGGGCCATTGCCAATGGGGTGAGCGGGGTGTTGAAAATTGCCTTCCTCGGCATCTTTAACCGGGCGATGGGCGGTGTGGCCACGGGTATGTTTTATGTGCTGATTTTCAGCATTTTGCTCTATTTTGTCAATATGGCAAACGCCCTGAACGAAGCCACCCTGAAAGAGTCTCGCACCTTCCCTTTTCTCAAAGACATGCCCCCCAAAACCTGGGCGTTGATCAAACGTTTTCAGCCCATGGCGAAGGAAATGTTCAACGACTCGTCCGACTGGATGGATCGCCTCAAAGACGAAGGTATTCAGCGCACGGAAGCCAAACAAAAAACCTACCGCCCACCCGACAATGGCGCCGGTATTGAAGACGAACCCGCCACCGGTTCGCGCCGACCGGTCGACGAATCATCGGGCATCGAAGAAGACGAGTAGAAGATTCCTCCCGGCGCCGTGCATATCCTCCTGATCGACAACTACGACTCCTTTACCTACAACCTTTGCGACTACCTGTTGCAAACCGGCGCTTCCGTGCGCGTTGTACGCAACGATGCGCCCTCCCTGCGCCTGCTCGATACGGCCCTGCCCGACGCCCTGGTCTTTTCTCCCGGCCCCCGACGCCCGGCCGATGCCGGATTGATGCCCTGGCTGATCAAACGATATTACGAAAGGTTGCCGATGCTGGGCATTTGCCTGGGTCATCAGGCGCTGGGTGAGTTTTTCGGTGCACGGCTGGTCCACGCCGCGCTGCCCGTACACGGCAAAACCGCCGAGATCCGACACGAGGGCAATCATCCGCTTTTTCACGGTATTCCGCCCACTTTTCGGGTCATGCGTTACCATTCCCTGCTGCTCGAATCGCTGGCAGGTACGCCGCTGCTTCCACTGGCCCACACGGCCAGCGGAGAAATCATGGCGCTGGCCCACCGACAACTACCCATTGCGGGGGTGCAATACCATCCGGAGTCCATTCTGACGGAATACGGCCTAGCTTTTCTTGCCAAGTGGTTGTCGTGGGCTGCCGCCAGCCGGGCACAGCAGCAATATTGAGCGCACGATGGGTTTTCTCCGGGAGGCGAACAAACTCATCACTCCTCACTAATTTCGCCCTCATGAAAAACAAGCACCACCGTTACTGGCTAATGGCTTTTTTCGCCGTTTCCATGCTCGAGCTCTGGGCTGAAATGGCCGCAAATACCACTTTGCGCAACTGGACAAAGCCTTTGTTGATGCCGGTATTGGGCATCTGGTTTGCACTGGAAACCGCTCATGTCCGGAAATTTGCGCGCAATACCATCCTCACGGCCCTGGCTTTTTCGACCCTGGGCGATGTATTGCTGATGTTCGCCGGGGGGGCCAGCGGCCCCCTGTTTTTTCTGCTCGGACTGGGCGCCTTTCTGTTTGCGCACTTTTTTTACACCGGCTATTTTTTCAGTAAAGACAAGCGTCAAAACGGATTTTTGAAAAAACACCCGCTTTGGGTGATTCCCTCATTGATCTACATGTTCGCTTT
>JADZFP010000155.1 GCA_020849825.1 Saprospiraceae bacterium | reverse complement strand
GAGAAACAGGGGCCCCGGGAAACACCGTGCCGTTGTAACTGGCGCCACCTTTGACGCCGATCTGAATCCCCTTGTTGTCGGGGAACACAACCCCCGAAGTGCCCGTGGAAAAATCATAGACAATATCGTTGCCGAGGTTGCCGCTGCCCGGGATGGTTTGAATTACATCAGTTAGCAATTTGTTTAAGTTGGAAACGATATCTACATTATTGATCATGAGTTGCGTACAATCGATGACGTGACTGCCCTTGCAATCGGTACTCAGCTGATTTTCCAAAATGCTGTCCTGCGGGATATTATCCTGAAAACCCTGCGACTGGCCCGAGGCTGTGTCCACCTTTATTTCCCAGGCGTTGGAGCCCTTGTCGAATAAAAATTTAAACAGGACGGTAATGAGCAGTTGAGAAAATCCGGGTGTGTAGTCATACGAATTGGACTCGTCTCCGTCGGTATGCACTTTTTTGCCCCAAATAACCGTATCGAAATCCCAATGGTAGGATTCTGTCCAATTGTACTGAGCATTGAAACTGTTTGAGCCCATTATTAATTTGAAAACAGTATTGCCGGAATCCATTTCCTGCGAAACCTGTTGGAATGCCGGGGCATAGTTGACGAGTTTTCCCCCTGTCAGCGACAGGTTCAATTTTGAAATCTGGCGACCGCCTTCTGCCAGAAAACCGGGCAGATTCATCGACCGGTCTGGAGGACTCAGATTCGCGAGCGCTGCCTGAATTTGGGGCAGCAGGTAATGTTGGGTGAAGAAGTTGATGCCTTGTTTTCCAATGGCTAAGGTGATCGCTTGCATAGTTTTCAATGGTTTGTTGATAAAAATCAGGGTTGGGGTTGCAACATATCGGGTCAGCTCGGTGGGTGTTATATCGGTCAAAAAAGCGCCAGGGTCGGGGCAGTTTGGCCAGGCGCCGGGCGGCATTGGCCAAACTGCCCTCCTGACAAAGCGGTACGTCAGGCCGGCACGCTGTACACCTGCAACGCATCGCCGGTGCGATAAACGTGATAGATCGTCGTGTTGTCTTTCACCTGCCAGTAGCCGTCGGGGTTGATCACGAGGATAAAGGCCTGGTTGCTCAAATGGATATTGTGCGCGGCAAAATCGGCCACGACGGCGCTGATGTTCTTAGCGTTGAAATTCGGTTGTTCGCTCAAGGGGAAGCTGAACAGCGGCGGCGTCGGCATCCAGTGCGCTACGCCGGGCTGGGTGGCGCCGTTCGGGCCGTTGAGCGTCTCGTAGGTCAGGGCGTAGAGGTCGCGCCAGATATCGACGGCAATCCGTCCTGCCACGATGTTCTGGGTATTGGTGTTGATGGTGCTGTCGGGCGAGCGGAACAGGAAGGTGCCGTCGGGAGCGTACACATCGAGCAGGTAATCGGTTGTGGCCGAGCCGTCGTTCTGGTACGACAACACGTACATGTAGCCCTGGGCCTCCACGGCCATGTCGAGATAGTTCAGGTTGTTGTTGTTCGGGCCGGCTTGCAGCGGGAAGTAGGAGAAACAGTCGAAAACTTCCACCAGGGCCGGGTTTCCGCTCGACACCTGCAACATCCACGAAACACCCATCTGGCTGTCGGTCACCAGCCAGCGATTGCCGGCTTTTTGCGACAAAACCGTCGATGCCGCGCTGCGCTGGTACACATTCAGCATGCCCGACTGGTTCAGGATTTGCCAGGCCTGCGAACGCGGATCGGTGATGATCCAGCTTTGACCGGCCGTCCCCACCTGACTCTGCGCGCTTTGCGTGGGGTCTGGCAGTGCGTCGGGGTTGTAGGCGAGGTTGATGTTGAAAGTGCTTAACGCTTCGATGAGCGGGTCGTTCTGTGCCTGGAATTTGCCGCTGTCAAGCTGGGCAATAAAGCTGCTGTCGGGCAACGGGGCTACAAAATTTTGACCGGCATTCACCAGTCCGTCGATGAGTACCGACGGGGTGGAGCCTGCGTCGAGCGTACTCGCTACATCGCTTGTATTGAGGGTGAAAATGAAAGGATTCGGGGTGAAACCCGGCACTGGATTGCCCAGGAGGTCGAATGCCTGAACGCGGTTGTTGATGCTTTCGAGCACGAGCACGCGGCCGTCGGGCGCTACAACCAGCGCTTTCGGGCCTTGCATCAGCCCTTCCCGGACGCCCTGGCCCGACACGATGCGGGATTGCACCGCCTGGTCGTCGGGCGAAGCCGAAGCCGGCAGGTCGAGGATCAGCAATTTGTGGTTTTCAAATGAGCAGGCGAGCACCGCGTTGCTGGGGTGGATGGCCATGGCATCGAGATTGTTCAGCGCAAAAGATCCCCAGCTGGGCAAGGTACTGCCCAGACCAAAATCGGAGGGGGTGCCGTCGCCGAGCAGCACCTGGCGCAATTGCAGGGCAGTGCCGCGCGGATCGAGCACGAAGTTGGTCTGATCGATCGTGTTTTTGTCGTTGATCGACATGGCGTAGGCGATACCCGGTTTTTGGGTAAAGCCGATCGAGGTGGTTTTCAGGCGCGAGGAGGGGTCGGCCAATACCGACAGGTTCTGAACGGCATACAACTGGTTGTCGCTCACCGGCGCCGAGGGCGAATCCGGGTGCAGGTGCTGTTTGGCTGCCCGCCAGGCGTAGCCGATCTGGAAGGCGCTGTTGTTCACGGTAATGGCCGTCAGTTCGCAGAGGCCGCCGTTGTCGCTGCAATTGAGCGATTTGAGCGTGGTGACCGGGGGCGCGGGGCTGTTGACCCAGGAGAACTGGCTATTGGCGTACGCGATTTTTTCCTTGTACACATACTGGGTATCGATACCCAGCGGGACGAGGTTTTCCTTGATGTTTTCGTTGCCCAGCGCCAGGGTAGTGCCCTGGTTGGCCACGGCGGGCGCCCAGTCGTTTTGCCAGGAGCCGGCCAGCCAGCCGTTGGCGCTGTACACGCCGAAGAAAATGCGGAAGTCGCCGCCGGCCGGGACGTTAGAAAACGTCAATGGTATAGGCGTGCCGCTGGTGGTTGAGGGCATGTTGCCTTTCAATATGAAGTTGGAGCCGCCTTTGCATTGCAGGGTAGCCACGTAACTGACGCCTACCGAGGGCCAGACGGCGGTACCCGGATTTCCGGCTTCGCCGTGCGCCGGGTCGGGGAGCATGGTGAGCGACACGTCGATGGCGCGTTTGATGGAGGCGGTTTGCAGCGCGCTCGACGACAGTACTTCTGCGGTGGTGATCGCGATCATTTCCAGGTCAAGGCCAGCTGCCACCAGTTTCAGAATCGAACCCACGGGGCCCCAGGAGCTTTCCAGTTCGCCCTCGGCGATCTGTTCGGTGATGTATTCGCCGAACGATTCCATGCCTTTTTGACCGATAAAGGTCAGCGCGGCATTGGCATAGCTCAGAATCCAGCCCGAAGCGCCGGAAGTGGCGCCGACGTTGTCCACGCTCGTCCCGACAATGTTGCCCAGGATTTCAATGGCGAGTTTGACCACTTTGGGGTTGTTGGTAATCTTGTTCAATACTGTAGTACTCGTCATTACTTTCCCGGCGAGCAGAAAAATCATCGGCACGCCGTACTGCCACACGCAGGTGAGCATCGTGCCGTGGCTGCTGACGTTGGGCGCGCTCCAGCTGGCCTGGTCCCAGTTGCTGGTGCCGAGGCTGCCGAGGTAAATACGGACTTCGGCGGCCTGGCCGATGTTGAACGCTTCCGTGGTGGGCATAAACGGCAACGGAATGCCCAGGATGCTGTTCACAGCCGTGATGCTGCCCAGATCGACGCGGTCTCCGATGGGATTGCCTGCGTCGTCGAACAGTTGGTACGCCGCGTACAAGGTGCGGTTATAAATGTTGTACACATCGATCGAGAAATTATTCTGCGAATCAATCATCAACGAATTGATCGGTAGTTTGATCCCGTCGGTATAGGTCTGATACGGCACTGTCCATTTGAATTGTCCGTCGCCAATTGCCTGCAGCGTGGCATGGGCCTGCGTATCCGAAGCGGCGCCGTTCAGTGCGCTGGTGCCCGGGGTGGCGCCCCATAGTTGGTTCTGGAGCTGCAAGTCGTCGCTGCTGGTCGTTTGGGCGCCGGATGCTGCCCGGGCGGCCGGCGGCGTAACCGAATCGGAGAGCGAATAGGTTTGCATTTGCTGGCCTGCCCGGAATAACTTGGTGTCGCCGCTTGTAGGCAGGTCGTACTGTGCCAGTACCGGATTTCCGTTATGATCGGTGCAATTGATGACAGGCGACCAGTCCGGGTCATTTTGAATGGCCTTGCTGAGCGCCTGCATGGCGTTGTACTGGTCGGGATTGACGGAGGGGTCGGGTAAAATGTGCGTATCGCGGATGTAAGCGGCGCTGGAGGGCTGCACCGTGCCCAAATTTGGGTGCTGGGCCACCAACCCTGCTGCCGTCGACAGGGGATCGACGAGTTCCTGCACCGCCATCAGCATATCGATGCGCCGATCGCCGGCCTCGTCG
>JADZFP010000154.1 GCA_020849825.1 Saprospiraceae bacterium | reverse complement strand
TTCCTATTACGAAAAGTCGACTGTGCTGCGGTATTCTAACCTAAGCTGGCTCGGTGTATCCGACACCATTGGTATACAGGGCTATTTTGATCATTTGCAACAGCCGGGTAATCTGCTGCCTGCCCACTACAACAGGTTTGATTGTTATGTAAAATTCAGGCACCTCGTTTTACGCGCCGATCAGCTGCCGGGCGCTAATAAGTTGTTGGTAAACAAGCAATTAAAACGCGATTACGGACGTTCCGATACCTTGTTTGTCGCGCTGCCTGCTGTTGCTGCAATGGACTACCAGACGTTGATCGACTGGCTGGCGACCGAGGGTTGGAACCGCCCCTTGTGTTTTTCGATGACATGCTCCGATCAGGTGTGTCAACCCTTTGGGAGCCAATTGGTCATAGAAGGACTTGTTTATCGTTATTACCCGATCAAACCCCGTCAGTGGCCGGCGTACAGCGTCTTGCAAAAGCCTATAAACCTGGATGTCAGCTGGCGATTATGGCGCGATGCTTTTCACCATGGCTCATCCGATGAAATCACCCCCTTCGACGGGCTGCCGTTATTTCAGACGGAGTTGTCTTTTGTGGTCGCGCTGAGCGAAGGGCTGACCCGCTCGGGCAGTAAGCGCAAGGCCCGGACGGTGCTCAATGACTTTTGCCTTTATTACCCCAATTCACGCCTGCTATGGGCTCATCAGATGTTGTATGTGGCCAGAGCTTATGCGCGTTCGGGTGATAAAAAGGCAGCTGAGGGGGTGATTATTTCAATGCTGGACAATCTGGATCAGGGCCGTCTGGCCGATCAACAGAAATTAAAACTGGAAGACAATGCCCTGTTTATGTCGCAAATAATTGAGGATTTCGACTTGAAAAATGCCCGTATTCGCTACGAACAGTCGTTCGCTCACCCCTTCGTCGTACCTGCTGCGATACCATTACAAACCAAAGAATAAGTATGTCCTTCAAACCAGTTCAACTGATCGTTTTGCTGTGGTTCGCCCAGCTAATTTCTGCATCGGCTCAATCGCCTTATCCCAAAGGGTTCCCGACATTCAGGGAGGTCGAACGCGAATTTTTCAAGAGCAATCACACCGGGCCGCGCTTTGCTGACGTGCAAAAAAAACCGGAGGGTTATTACGTCGTACTGAAATCGCAGACAGATTTGAAATCGACAGAGCCGGTGTTGTTTTGGTCGGCTCAAAAACGAACCTACTTGCCTCTTGATTTTTCAGATGGCTGGAACTGGTCGGCCCAAACTGCTTTTCATAGTGCTTCAAGTGCCAGGGATTATGATCTGCAGCCTTATTATGGTTACGCCGGCTGGTACCGCGATGCCATTGCCTATCTCGAACGTATTCCCAATCCCAACGACGATGAGTTGTATGCCCTGGGGCGCGCTTATTTTTTCAGCGGGCTGGTACTGACCCGCCAGCAAAGTACCAACTTCCAGGGGGCCGACAGCGTGGACGCGGTGAAGTACGATCTTGAAAACCCGCGTATGTCGCACGCCGTGGCGCAGCAGTATGCGGAGCGCGTCCTGAAATCCGGTGCGATCCACAAAAAACTCATGGCCCGCAATCCCGATTACCCGACGATCGTCGGGCCGATCGACACGGAGTACGCCAACAATCTGATGCACTTGTATTTGTGGCAAAGCGCATTGTACGACGAGCAAAAGGCGCGCGCGTATTTGCCCGAAGGTTTGTACCGGCCGATGATCCGGCAAAGTTCCTACAACCTGCTCCAGTCGTGCCCGCCGAATGCTATTTTGATGACATACGGAGATACCGATACCTATCCGCTCCTGTATTTGCAGGTCAAAGAAGGCGTTCGTACGGATGTACTCGTGGTCAATATCTCTTTGCTGGTGTCGCCGTATTACAACCGCCATTTGCGCCGCGACACCGTATTTGACGCCTTGCCGCCGTTGCGCAGCTTGCCGCAGGAATTCTACGACCAGAATCCGGTTTTGTACCATTACAGCAGCAGCATCATTGAAACGCCGGTTGATACACTCGGCATATCAGAATTGTTTTCTGCATTAGTCGCCGGAACCGGCCGCGAGGAATCCGCTGCATACGGCGTAACCTACAACATATTGCTGAACTACCTGACGATACCCGTCGATGCCTTACCAGGGAGTGACAAGATGCGCTTGCCCGCCTCATTAGAGCAAAAAGGTTATTCCGACACCTTGTACATTGCGCTGAACCGATACAGTCTTCCTGATCTGATGACCGAGCTCGACTGGGTATTGAGCAACGGCTGGGCGCGCCCCTTGTGCTTTTCCGTTACCTGTCGTAATGAGACATTGGCGCCCTTGGGCGCCCATTTGGTGCAGGAGGGACTGGTGTTTCGTTTGTATCCGGTAAAACCGCAGAAATGGTCGTATTTTTCCAAGGAACAGGCCATCAACGAGGAGGAAACCTGGCGTTTGTATCGGGAAGTATTTCAATGGCCAACAGACGAGTCTGTGCATCCCAACGACTGCCTTCCCTTCTTTCATGTAACACGGGCCACAACCATTCTGCTCGCTCAAAAAATGGTCCGCAACGGTGATAACAGGCGTGCCCGTATTGTGCTGGACGACTTCTGCCGCGCATTTCCGGACTCGCGCGATGCCTGGGACAGTGGATGGCTTTATGTTGCCCAATCCTATGCCATAGCGGGCGACAAGGAGGCTGCCGACAGGGTGATTGACAATATTCTGGATAATTACGACTCGTTTCGCCTCGACCAGGAAGAGCGATTGTTCCTCGTCAATCAAAAGGGCTTTTTGTGGCAAATTATCACGGAGAACGACCTGCAGCAATCCCGCAAACGTTACTCCCGGACCTTTACCAATTGAATAAATTGCGTCCCAGCCACCACACCGTTACAAGTACCAGCCAGAATTTGGCCGCTTCCGGTCCGAACCAGCGTCGTGCAAAATCCGGATAGCGCTTTTTGCCGCCCAGCCACTCCAGCCAGAAACCCAGCAGCACGTAGGGCAGGGCGCTGACCAGCAAAGTATTGTGTGAAAGCGCCCGGCCCAACTCGCCGTGCATCAAGGCGTGAACAGCTCTTTGCGACCCGCAGCCAGGGCATTTCCAGCCGGTGAGTTGAAGAAACGGGCAGCGGGGAAATAATCCCGATTGACCGGGATCGATAAAAAAAAGAATGGCCAGGACGCAAGCCCCGGCCATCAACAATATTTTTCCGTACATCTTTCTCAATAATTGTCAAATTCCGAAGAATTGGCAAGTCCAAAGAATGCTGCAAAAAAGATAAACAGGAAGTAGTGCAGTACACCGGACAGGCCAACGAAGAACCCGATTTTGGTCCATTTGGCTGCTTCCCTTGCGTTGTATTCGGCGCCATCGAGGTCGCCTGCGTAATAGCGGGATTCGACTCGGGAGGCAAACACGATACCGGCAATGCCGAAAGGAAGGCAGCAGAAAAGCGTGACCAGGATCGATTCGATCAGCCAGTTTTTGGGCATTGGCGCGCTCGGGCGTTGCGAACCGCCCATGCTGGTAGACCGGGGCGCCGGCGGCGCCGTACTGCTTGGCGGCGGCGGTGGCGGCGCGCTCGCAAAAAAGTTGGCGAATTCCGGCATGTCGACGGCATCCACCCAGTCGGGCAGGCCGCTATACCACACTTTCGTATCGCGGGAGATGGGTTGTTTGAGCAGGTCTTCGAGAGAATAGGGGCCCATTTTTGCCTGGCCAACCAGGTAATAGTATTCTTTCATCGGGTTATAAGCGTTAGAAAGTTGTTTTAATTGCTGCAATGATACAGGCAAAGGCAGGACAAGACAAGCAGTCG
>JADZFP010000153.1 GCA_020849825.1 Saprospiraceae bacterium | reverse complement strand
ATCGGTACCATTAATTTGGTCCATACCCCGCCCGCTTCGGTCTGATTGCCTTTTTCATTCAGAAACCGGCAATACTCCGCGTTGGTCACTTCGTAGCGACCCATGTAAAAATCGCTGATGGATACATAGCAACTGGGTTTTTCTTCGCCATAACAAAGGGTATCCCGCCCCGGATAACATCCCATGATATAAGTGCCGCCTGAGACAAGCACCATATCGGGCTCGGCAACGGTCGACATTTGATTGGACGAAACGGTCCCCTGTACGCTCCCGTACAGCATGAAAAACAATAGGGTGATGTAGGTCATAAAAACTAAGGTTAAAGTGGCAAAATAGAGGCTTTTGAGCCGGAGCGGTCTCTTCAATCCTGTCGGGCAATACGGAAGCCGACATCGCTGCTGCGGCTCTGCGGCCGGGCGTAGTAGCGGACAGCAGCGCGGCAACGCTTGGGCTCGAAGTTCCAGCCGCCGCCGCGAATCACCCGGTTGGCGCCGCGGTCGGGGTGTTCGATCCAGGCATTTTCATTGGTCGGAGCGCCCTTGTACTCATTGTGCCAGTCGTCGGCGCACCATTCCCACACGTTGCCGCTGCAGTCGAAAAGATCCAGTTCATTGGCTTTTTGGGTCCCCACGGCGTGGGTTTGGCCCTCACTGTTCCCGTGATGCCAGGCTACAACGTCGATCGTGTCGCTGCCGGCATAAAGATGCTGGCGGGTTCCGTTTCCGCCGCGCGCCGCGAATTCCCATTCCGCTTCGGTGGGCAGGCGGTAGTTCCGGCCGGTTTGTTGCGACAACCAGGCACAGTAAGCGACGGCGCCGAACCAGGAAACGTAAATCACCGGATGATTCTCGTAACCAGTTTCAACAGTAAACAGGTTTCCGTTTTTGCTGATTCGACATTTTTCATCGTTGAAACTCCCTTCAAGATTAATCCAGTCCGCACCACCTTCGCTTTGATTGCCTTTTTCATTCAAAAACCGGCAATACTCCGCGTTGGTGACCTCGTAGCGCCCGATGTAAAAATCGCTCAGGGTAACTCGGTGAGCGGGTTTTTCGTCATTGAAACAAGTGCTGTCGCGGCCGCCTTTGCAGCCCATGGTGAAGGCGCCTCCCGAGACAAGTACCATATCGGGTTCGGAAACACACAACGTATTATGCGACGAACCCGAACACAATACAGTCCCGAACAGCAGAAAAAAGAGTTGGGTGATATTAATCATTAGAAACACGGTTGTAAAGGGCAAAATAAAGGTTTTTGCCTGCTCAATATCATTGTCAGGCCGATATAAGGGTCTTTAATTTTGAACATCCATCAAATTGAAAAAGAATAACCATATGAATCTGCAAGACATCCGCAACCTGATCTGGCACGACGATATGAACGGCGCAATGCAGGCGCTTTTCAACCGTGTGCAGGAAGGCGAGGGGCACAACCAGCGTTTGCGCGACGACCTGATTATCCTCAACCGCCGCTTCGAAGACCTGAAACGCAAGGAAAGCCTCGGCGCACTCTCGGCCGACGAGGTGCGGAAGGAAAATACCCTGCTCACCTCGGCGCTGCTCAACCTCATCGACGAGATGGAAACCGGCAAACCGGCGCAGGCGCCCCTGGATTCGCCGCCCGGCAACCTGCCCGGCACTCCAGAAAAATGGGAAAAAACCCTGGGTGTTTATTCTGATCGGGTTCTGCGCACTGGTCGTCCTGTATATGTTGTTCCGGTCGCCGAACAACCCGAATGGGGGTAATGGTTACACTCCGCCGGAACCGCCGCCCACCGTGATCGAAGAAGTCATCGACATCAACGGCATTTGGCTGACCAATCAGCCGCCGCTGGTTTACCAGATCGATCAGAACGGCCGCTCTTATATCTGGCGGGTGGTCGGAGCGCCCGACTCGGGCACGGGCCGTATCGAGGGGGAAAACGTTATCTCGCAAATAGGTGGCCGCGACGTGGTGTATTTTATCAATGCCAAATTCCCCGACGGACGGCCTTCCGAATTGCGCACCCACGACGCGCAGTTTGCGGGGATTGTGCTGATGCGGGAGCAGTAGGACAGGTTTTTTTGTTGGACAGGATTAACAAGATTAACAGGATTTGACTTTGCGGCGAAGCCGACCTATCCTGTTAATCTTGTTGATCCTGTCTAATAATTTACCTGTCCTTTTTAAAGGGCCAAGCCCTTTGGATGCCTGGCACGGGGCGGAGCCCCGCGCCAGCGAGTACGGGCTTTTTTCTACTTTCGCCGCCAAATTCGGCGTATGAAAACTACCCTCCTCTCTCTGTTGCTCGTATGGAGCAGTCTGCTTGCTGCGCAGGGCCCCACTCCTGTCAAATCGCTCGACATCCGCAAAACCGCCGCGCCCATCCTGCTCGACGGCGCTCTCGACGAAGCGGCCTGGCAGGAAGCCCAGGTCGCCACCGATTTCCGGCGGCAGTTTCCGGTCGATACCGGACTGGCTACCGCCCGCACCGAAATCCGCGTGTGTTTCGACGACCAATACCTGTACGTGGGCGCCGTGTGCTGGCAGGCGCCGGAAGATTATACCGTACAGAGCCTCAAACGCGACTTCGCCGCCGGCACCTCCGACGCCCTCAACGTACTGATCGACCCCTACAAAGACGGCCTGAACGGCTTTTTCTTCGGCGTCAATCCGCTCAACGTACAACGCGAAGCCCTGATCGACAACGGCCAGACAACCTCGTTCGAATGGGACAACCGCTGGAATTCGGCTATTCAAAACCTGCCCGACCGCTGGATCGTCGAGATGGCCATCCCCTTCAAAACCCTGCGGTACAAGGTGGCCGCGGGTGAAAACAGCTGGCGCGTCAATTTCGTACGTACCCGCCTGAAAAACTGGGAAGTAAGCTGCTGGCAGCCTGTGCCGCAACAATTCAGCCCCAACAACATCGCCTTCGCCGGACCGCTGCGCTGGGACGCGCCGCCGCCCAAACCCGGCGCCAATATCGCCCTCATCCCCTACGCTACCGTGCGCACCGACGTGAACTACGTCCGCGACAATACCAGCCAGGAACTGATCCGAAAAAACACCGACTGGGACGGTGGCGCGGGCGGCGACGCCAAGATCGGACTGACGCCGGCACTCAACCTCGACCTGACCATCAACCCCGATTTTTCGCAGGTGGAGGTGGATCGCCAGGTGACCAACCTGAGCCGCTTCGAACTGTTTTTCCCCGAACGACGCCAGTTTTTTCTCGAAAACCGCGACCTGTTCGCCATGTTCGGGTTTCCCAATGCGCGACCGTTTTTTTCCCGCCGCATCGGACTGGGCTTCAATCCCGTCCAACGCCGCACCGAAACCGTGCCCATCATCGCCGGCGCCCGCCTCAGCGGCAAAATCACCGACGACTGGCGGGTAGGCCTGCTCAATATGCAGACAGCCAAGGTCGGTTGGGACAGCGCCAATGTGTTGCCGGCCGCCAATTTCACCGTGGCGACCGTGCAGAAAAAGGTGTTCGGCCGCTCGGCGCTGAGCGCAATTTTTGTCGACAAGGAAAACTTTCTCAACCCGCTCTCCGAGTCGCAAAAAGCGGGTTTTCAACCCTGGAACCGGGTAGCCGGCCTGGAATACAACCTGTACTCGCGCGACAACCGCTGGGAGGGTGAATGGTACTATCACCGATCCTTTTCACCCGATGAAAGAAGGCGCGGCCAGACGCTGGCGCATTTTCTCGGCTACAACGACCGCCACCTGAGCGCCCGGACGGGCTACATGATGGTCGACAGTTTTTACACCTCCGATGCCGGCTTTATTCCGCGCAAAGGGTTCCAGAGCTTCTTCCCGGGCGTTGGCTGGACCTTTTACCCCAAACACCGCTGGGTAAATACCTGGGGCCTTAGCCTCGACGGCGACATGACATACAGCCTCAAATTCAAGGAAACCGACCGCGACCTGAGCGCATCGATCTGGCTGGCAACCAAAAGCCAGGCGGAGATCAGTCTGGGTTTCAACAACCAGTTTACCTACCTCTTCGAGCCCTTCGACCCCAGCAACCAGGATGCGGCCGAACTGCCTGTCGGCGGCTCCTCCTATTCCGGCATCTGGCTGGAT
>JADZFP010000152.1 GCA_020849825.1 Saprospiraceae bacterium | reverse complement strand
TTTCCGGTTCCCTGAGCCCTGAGGGGCAGCGTGCCGGCGTTTATTTGTACGCTCCGGAACCCAATCCGGCTGTCGAACAGTTTGATATCCGATTTTACCTGCCGGAAGCCAGTCAGGCAGGACTGTACATTCGCGACGTAAGGGGCGTTCCGGTATGGTCGAACCGCGAGTACCGGGCCGGGGGCGAACACCGTATTCAATGCACGAAGGCGATGCTTGGCTGTCAGGGCGGCGTCTTTTGGGTGATTCTTGAAACGCCAGAAGGCTTCGCCGTTCGAAAGTTAATCTTGAAGTAGTGTGCAGAAGATTTTACTTTTGCGCTGCCAAAAAGGCCGGGTCCCATAGCTCAATGGATAGAGCACCTGCCTTCTAAGCAGGCGGTTACAGGTTCGACCCCTGTTGGGATCACTTCACAAAAAAGCCCGCTCCGAATGTTCGGAGCGGGCTTCGTATTTGATTGACAGCCAGTTATTTCTTAAAAACCAATGTGCTTGCAACGATATCGTGCAAGGCTTGCCGGCGTTCGGTAAAGGCCGCCATGATATAACCGATGAGCAGCGTCAGGCTCGAAAGGTATTTGGCAAAATGCCGACCGGTGGCGCGGGCAAAAGTGATTCGCCCGCCGTTCAGGTCGGTAACTTTGAGGCCTAGCGCCATTTTGCCCAGTGTGGCCTGATTTTCCGACGATTCCATGTAGGCGAAATAGAGCCAGTTGATTACCATGCTCAGAATCATGCCCGGTAGAAGGGTCATGTAAAATTCCATCAAGCTGGCCAGGGCGCCTTCTTCGTCGAAGGGATCCAGTTCCGGTTGTGTGAAACTGTTGGTCTGGAAAAAAATCGTCGTCAGAATGTTGGAGGCGATGCCCAGAATGATGCTGTCGATCAGCATGGCGACAAATCGCTCCCAAAAACCTGCGTAGCGCAGTGGAGGAGCTTGGTCTGGCACGTCGAGGATGCTGAAATTGGTTTCTTCCATGGTTTGAATTGTTTATTCGGGTGAATGTTTGCAGGAGCGAATCTACTGCTCCGGTTCTAATATTCGCCTAAAATAGCCTGCACCAGATTGTCCCAGGAAAAGCGCTTTTTCTCCTGTCGCACGCCTTCCAGCATGGATGCGGCCCTTTGTTTTTCGAAAAAATCATGCATCGCTGCTGCGATGGCCGCGGCATCCGGTGCAACCACATAACCGGATACGCCGTGGGTGACGATTTCCGGCAGTCCGCCTACGTCGGTTACGATCATGGGCTTTTCGAAATGATAGGCGATCTGGGAAATACCGCTTTGCGTGGCGGTTTTATACGGCTGAACCACCAGATCGGCAGCGCAGAAATAATATCGGACCCGATCGGCAGGGATAAAATCAGTAAAAACGTGTACCCGGTCGCCGAGCTGATGTTGTTCGATGATCGATTGGTAACGCGACCAGTCTTCGTAAGGTTCACCAGCGATAATCGCTTGAATAGAAGGCGTTTGTGCCAGGGCATGCAGCAACAGGTCGAGCCCTTTGTAAGCCCTGATAAACCCGAAAAACAAAACGACCCTGGCATCGGCCGCCAGGCCCAACTCGTGCCGGGCAGTGTCGCGGCCGACCGGTTTTCCATACGAATCGTAAATAGGGTGGGGGGCAAAACGCACGTTTCGTTCGGTCGCCAGGGGTCTTTTGGCAGCCGGCAGAAAACCGATGATCTCTTGTCCGACCGACCGTGACATCACTACAAAATCGTTGCAGGCGCGTACAAAATAGCGGGCAAAGGCACGGTCGCCGGGGCGCTTTTCATGCGGCACGATGTTGTCGACCAGGCCGTTGACCCTGAATTTTTTTCGGGACCAAAACCGCGCCACCCGTAATACTGTGCCCAGACACGGCCCCATAAACGGCAGCCAAAAGCGCACAATCACCAGATCCGCCTTTTCTCGCGCCAGGGCGATGCCCGAGAAGAGCCAGTTGAGCGGATTGACGGAGTTCAGTTTGGTCTCGATCCGGAGGCCTGCTGGCGCCGGATCGTCGGTGTACTGGCTTTTTCCGGGAAAAAGAAAAGAAGGGTACTGGACGCGAAAACTGTACAAAACCACTTCATGGCCTTGTTCTTGCAAAGCCTGTGCAAGCCGTTCGGAAGAGGCGGCAATACCGCCGCGCAGCGGGTGGGCGGGGGAGATGAGGACTATTTTCACGCCGTATCAGATTTCTTGCTCAATCAAATATTCATCCCGCCTGGGTGAATTCCGGTTGATCATTTCGGCTAAAAAACCCGCCAGAAACAGCTGCACGCCGACGATGAGCGCCAGTATGCCGAAGAAAAAAGCCGGCCGGTCGGCGATGCCCCATTGCTGGTAAAACACTTTGGAGATCGTCAGCCACAACAAACTGCCGAAACCGGCCAAAAACGACAGGACGCCCATAGTGCCGAAAAAGTGCATGGGCCGTTTGCCGAATTTGCCGACGAAATAGATCGAAAGCAGGTCGAGAAAGCCGTTGACGAATCGTTCCCAGCCGAATTTGGAGTAGCCGTATTTGCGCGCCCGGTGCTCCACTACTTTTTCCCCGATGCGGCCGAAGCCGGCCCATTTGGCAATGACCGGGATGTAGCGGTGCATTTCGCCGTATACTTCCACGGTTTTGACCACGTCGCGGCGGTAAGATTTGAGTCCGCAATTAAAGTCGTGCAGGTACATGCCGCTCATGCGGCGCGTTACGGCGTTGAACAGTTTGGTCGGGAAAGTCTTGGTCCAGGGGTCGTAACGTTTCTTTTTCCAGCCGCTGACGAGGTCGAAACCATCCTCCACGATCATGCGGCGCAGGTCGGGAATTTCGTCCGGGCTATCCTGCAGGTCGGCGTCCATGGTAATGACCACATCGCCCTTTGCGGCATGAAATCCCGTGTGCAAAGCGGCCGATTTGCCGTAGTTACGGCGGAATTTGAAGCCTCTGACGCGCGGATTGGCGTTTTTTAACGCATTGATCACGGCCCAGGAGCCATCGGTACTGCCATCGTCGATGAACAGGATTTCGTATTCCAATCCTTCATTTTCACAAACCCTGCGAATCCAGGCTTCGAGTTCGGGCAGGCTTTCCGCTTCGTTGAGGAGGGGTATGACGAGTGATAATTGCATGGCAAATGACTGTCGACAGGTGGTCAGGCGTGTGGTTACAGGTCGAATTTGGTCAGCGGGTTGGGCCGGATTTGTTTTTTCGGCGGCGCATGTTCGTCGCGCTCTACGAACACCGGCAACAAAGGTGCGGAATCTTTGCCGACCGGTATGGCAAATTGCCGGTGCCACGATTTTTCTTTCAACATGGCGCCCCAGCGCTGGAAAAGTTGCTCCTGTTGCGTTGCGTCGAGTTTGGGATTTTTATCATAAAACCCTTTTTCCGCGCGCTGCCGGCGCGCTTCGAACAGCGAAACCGCACAAGCCACCGAGATATTCAGGCTTTCCGCAAAACCGGCCTGCGGGATCAAAAAATTGCCGTCGGCCAGGGCCAGGGCTTCGCTGCTGATACCTTCGTCTTCGTTGCCGAACAGCAGGGCGGTCGGCTGGGTAAGATCGAGGCTGTACAGCGACTGGCTGTCTTCGCCCAGGCGGGTGGCCAGAATGCGGCCATAGCGCTCGCGCACCCTGCGGAAACATTCCTCCAGATCGTCGAAAACGTACACGTCGATCCATTTAAAGGTGCCGGCCGAAGTCCGTTTGCCCAAAATCAGGCCGCGCTTGTCGAGGTATTGTTTGGTGTATACGACGAAAACTTCCCGGATGCCCACGGCGTCGCAGGAACGCAGTACCGCGCTGATATTAAGCGGATCGAATATGTTTTCCAGCACCACGGTCAGGTCGGGTTGACTCTGGCGGATCACGTCTCGTATCTTTTTTTCGCGTTCGGGCTGCATGGGTGTTGGGTATTAGGTGTTGGGTATTGGGTTTTGGTAAAAGGAGGGTGGTTGCTCTCGTTGTTGGGTCGGATTTATTCGGTGGAGGGGACGAAACGGCCGTTTTGAAATTTGAGGATAAAAACGAACTTGTTTTCCAGGTAATCATATCGGCCGGCGTTGGTATCGGGGTTGCTATCCTTGTAAACCGGGCTGAACTGGAAGCGGGTGCGAAGCCCCCGGAATTGTTCGCGCGATATTTTTTCGGGGAATGAAAGCCCGTATTTGCGCAGCATTTTGCCGGTAAAAAGCGTCACGTCGTATCCGTTGAACGCGTCTTCGTCGGGTAAAGTGCCATAAGCCTCATAAAATGCCTGCTGGAATTCCATGACCTCGGGCGACTGGTAGTCGATAAAAGCCGGAGTAGGTATTTTGACGTTGAGGGCGCTGTAAAACTCCGGCTCGATGTTTTCGTAACCCAGCCATTGTGGCATGCCGTACACTTCTACGCCCGACGAGCCTTTGACGGCGCGCAGTTTTCTCAAAAACGCCATCACGAAGTCCTGACTCGACCATGAAGGCAACACAAACACCGTGGTGCGGCCGGCGCGCAGATAGGAAGCCAGGTTGGCGTTGTCGAAATTGGTAGTGGCATCGGGTACTACAAGTTCGGTAAAACGGGCGCCTCCGAGTGCGGCATTCTGGTTTTGGAAATAAGAGAGCCGTTCGGCTTCCTTTTGTTTGCACACCAATACGACCTGCTCGGGCCGGTGCGTGCGCCGTATGTCGCGGGTAATGGCTTCACAGTGGCTCCGCAGGGAGGGGTTGAATTGCAGGAAGCCGGGGTTTTGGGCGGTCAGGTCCTCGTTGGGGCTTTCGGGCGATACGAGAATCTTGCGGTTGCCGCGGGTTCGGGCTGCCAGCAGGCTGACGTGACTCGACCGAATCGGTCCGATGTACACCTGTGGTTTGTCGAACCGGGAGCCGTTCATAACGGCCTGAAAGTCAGCATCGGAAGCTTGTGTGTCGTAAAGGTCGACCACGAGCGTGAGCCGGTCTTCTTCCGAGAGTTTTTTCAGGGCGAGTTGGGCGCCGCCATAGAATTGAACGGCCAGCCTGCTTTTTTCCGGCACCGTCGTGCCATCGAACTGATTGCTGAGAAAAGGCAGCAGCAGCCCGATCTGGTAAGTCTGGCCGGGTGCGGTTGTGTTGCCGGGCGCGGGTTTGTCCCCCCCTCCGATCGGCGGTTTGGGCTGGCCCGGGGTTGTCCAGCGGATCGTATCCATCGGCTCGTTTTTCGGGCGCTCGGCGCCGGGTTTGCCGGGCTGGGTCGGGGGCTTCGATACGGTGGGTTTGGCGCTGCCGCAGGATTGCAGTATAAACACCGTGGCCCAAAGGAAGACAAGGGCCCACAATGGGTTGTTTTTCATAAGTTTAGTTTTAGATCAACGATCAGCCGCCGGCTTTTTTGGTTTTTGAATAGCCCAGATCGATCAGGATTTTCAGCACTTTATCGCGGTGATCGCCCTGAATGATGATGATGCCGTCTTTGGCGTTGCCGCCGGTGGCGCATTTGTTTTTCAACATTTTTGCCAAAGCCTCCAGTTCTTCGTCGGGGCCGGCGTAGCCTTTTATTACGGTGGCTTCTTTTCCACCTTTGATGCGTTCAAGCCAGATGCGGAGGTTCTGAGAGGCTGGGGGAGGGGCTTCTACGGGCGTATCGTCGAAGTCGTTGGGGCGGTAATCGGGGTCGGTGGAAAAGACGAATCCGCCCTGGCCGGGTTTGTTGTTTTTACGCATGATCTTGATGGTCAGGAGGTTTTGGGTATCAGTATTTTGAGTGATTTGGGCCGCATTTCGAAATGAAGCTCGCCACTGATTTTCATGCCTTCGCCATCCAGGTGCACGAAGTTTTCGCCCGGGCAGCGTATGGTCAGTTTGGCGGTTTGGAAGTGTTCGACAAAGGACTCGTCGTACAAACTCCCGTTGAGCGTAGCCGGCAGGGCGGCAAAGTATTGCCAACGCGGCGCGTCTTTGAGCAGAACGACGTTGAACAAACCATCGTCCAGTTGAGCATCCGGGGCGATTTGAACGTTGTAGCCGTACATGGGGCCGTTGGCGACGGCCGCCACGAAACACTTTTCGGTTACGGTACGCCCGTCGGCCTCGATGCTGCATTCTCGCGAAGTATAGCTGAGACCTGCCTCCAGCGATTTGAGGAAATACGGCAGCAGGCCTCTTTTTTCCTGATTGCGCATCAGATTCGACACCAGTCCGTCGAACCCGATACCGGCGACGTTGAAAAAAGGCCGGCCATTGAGTGTGCCGGAATCGATTACGGCAGTGTTGGCATAATTGATCAGGCGGATGGCCTGGTCGAGATTCCGACCGTAACCGAGGTGGGTAGCCAGTCCGTTGCCCGAGCCGGCCGGCACGACGCCCAGCGTGGCGCCGGAGCCGATCAGGGCGGCGCCCACTTCGTTGATAGAGCCGTCGCCGCCTACCGCGACAACAATGTCGTATTGTTCTTCCAGTGCTTTGCGGGCGAGTTCGGTGGCATGGCCGGCATATTCCGTGTGCCAGATGCCGTATTCGAACAGTTTATGGTTGAGGTTTTTGTCGACGCTGGTTCGAATGCGGCGCTGAAAATTGACCCCTGCTTTTGGATTGACAATAAAAACAATGCGCCGGGGCCGCATGAGCTCGGCCAGCAAGGCATTTTTAAGGTATGGATGGGCTTCCTTGAGTTCTTCCATGTTTATAATTGTTCTTTCCGGGCATGAACGTAGTTGCGCCAGCGGTCCAGCACGTTTTGCATGTCGTCGGGGAGGGGCGATTCGAAGCGCACGTGTTCGCCGGTGCGCGGATGGGTGAAGCCCAGCACCTTGGCGTGCAGCGCCTGCCGGGGCAGGAGTGAAAGGCATTCTTCCACGAAATTTTTGTATTTGCTGTACACGGTGCCTTTCAGGATTTGGTTGCCGCCATAACGCGGATCGCCGAAGAGGGTGTGGCCGATGCTTTTCATGTGAACGCGTATCTGGTGCGTCCGGCCGGTTTCCAGCTGGCATTCGATGAGGGTGACGTAGTGAAAACGTTCGAGCACCCGCCAGTGGGTAAAGGCGTGTTTGCCGTCTTCTCCTTCCGGAAATACCATAAAAATGCGCCGATCGTTGGGGTTTCGCCCGATATTGGCGATTACCGTGCCGCTATCGGCGGCCGGGTCGCCCCACACCAGCGCCTGGTATCGGCGTTCGATGGTGTGGTGGAAAAACTGATTGGCCAGGTGCGTCATGGCGTATTCGTTTTTGGCGATAACCATGAGCCCGGTCGTGTCTTTGTCGATGCGGTGTACGATACCCGGCCGGTCGGGTTCATTGCCTTCCTTGACGGGCATGTTGGCCATTTGCTCGCCGAGGTGCCAGGCGACGGCGTTGACCACCGTGCCGTTGGGGATGCCGACGCCGGGGTGGACGGCCATTTTGAACGGTTTGTTGATGATCAGCACGTCCTCGTCTTCGTATACGATATTGAGCGGAATGTTTTGAGGAGCGATATCGTACCGGTCGTCCGGATTGCGCGGCAGGATAATACTGATGCGGTTGCCGGGTTTGACTTTATAATTGGGCTTTACTTCCTGATCATTGACCAATACGGAACCCGCGCGGATGGCGGTTTGTACCTTGTTGCGGGAGCGGTTGCTCAGGCGGTCGATCAAAAACTTGTCGAGCCGGATCAGCGATTGTTTGGGGTCGGCCACCATTTCGTGGCGTTCGAAAAATTCTTCATCGCCTGCGATTTGTTCCTCTTCGGGCGTATCGGGAGCGGGTTTTGCGTTGAGGTTCTCCTCATCGGGAGGGGGGAATGACTGGGAATCGGGAGTCTGGTTCATAGCGGCGACAGGACAAATGGGCAGGGATCAATGTGCAAAATTAAAACAACGGAATAGCCCCGCGGTTTTTTTGTTTCTTTATCGGCCGATTTTCCCATTTTCCTATTTTAAAATATTTTCCTAAATCTTTTTAAATCAATCCGTTATGCAAAAGCGAACGTTTCTGAAAACCGGCGTGCTCCTGGGCATTGCCGCCGCTTCCTCGTCTTTCTGGGCCGCCTGTAAAAGCGCCGCCAAAACCACTGCCGCCGCGCCGGTGCTCCCGCCGCCCAAAACCCGCCGCAGCAACCCATTTACCCTGCCTCCGCTTCCGTACGATGCCGCGGCACTCGAGCCGCATATCGACAAAATGACCATGGAAATCCACCATGGAAAGCATCATCAGGCATACGTCAACAACCTGAACGATGCGGTAAAAGATACCGTATACGCCGATTACGAACTGGAAGACATCCTGTTTCGCATCACTACGGCCGACGCCGACAAAAAAATCCGGAACAACGGCGGCGGCCACTGGAACCACACTTTTTTCTGGCAATCGCTTAGCCC
>JADZFP010000151.1 GCA_020849825.1 Saprospiraceae bacterium | reverse complement strand
TACATCTTTGTTACGGGCGGCGTAACTTCTTCGCTGGGAAAAGACATTCTTTGCGCTTCTCTCGCCAAACTCCTCCAGGCCCGCGGCTTTTCCGTAACGATTCAGAAATTTGACCCCTACCTCAACGTAGACCCCGGCACGCTCAATCCTTACGAGCATGGCGAATGCTACGTCACCGAAGACGGCGCTGAAACTGACCTCGATCTCGGCCATTACGAACGATTTCTCAATACCCCCACCAGCCGCGCCAACAACGTCACGACCGGTCTGGTGTACCAAACCGTTATCGAAAAGGAACGCGCCGGTGAATACCTCGGCAAAACGGTGCAGGTGATCCCGCACATCACCGATGAAATCAAACGCCGTATGCTCCTGCTGGGGCAAACGGGCCAGTACGACATCGTCATAACCGAACTCGGCGGTACGGTTGGCGATATCGAATCGCTGCCTTACATCGAATCGGTGCGCCAAATGCGCTGGGAACTCGGCCGCGACAACTGTATGGTGATCCACCTCACCCTGGTTCCGTTTCTCAACGCCGCCAAAGAACTCAAAACCAAACCCACGCAACATTCTGTCAAAGAATTGCTTACGCTCGGTGTGCAACCCGATATACTGGCCTGCCGTACCGAGCACCCGCTGGGTTCCGACCTGCGCCGCAAGATCGCCCTGTTTTGCAACGTCGAAATGTCGTCGGTCATAGAGGTGATCGACGCCGACAGCATTTACGACGTACCGCTGATGTTGCACAAGGAAAAACTGGACAGCGTGGTGATTTCCAAATTACACCTCAACGACCGCCGCGAACCCAACCTGAACTCGTGGAAAAACTTTTTGGGTAAACTCAAAAACCCGCTTCACGAAGTGCGCATCGGCCTCATCGGCAAATACAACGAATTGCCCGATGCCTACAAATCCATTTACGAAGCCTTCGTGCATGCCGGCGCCGTCAATGAATGCAAGGTGCGGGTAGTGCCCATCCACGCCGAAATGCTTGAGGGCAGTTATCAGGACGTGACCAGAGTGTTGCACGATCTCAATGGTATTCTGGTAGCGCCGGGCTTCGGCGAACGCGGTATCGAAGGCAAACTGATGGCCATCCGCTATGCCCGCGAAAACAAAGTGCCGTTCTTCGGCATTTGCCTGGGCATGCAGACCGCCTGCGTCGAATTTGCCCGCAATGTGCTTGATCTCAGCGCCGCCGCATCCACGGAAGTCAATCCGGCTACGCCCGATCCGGTGATCGATCTGATGCCGGAGCAGAAAAAAATTACCCAAAAAGGCGGCACGATGCGACTGGGCGCGTACGCTTGCGAAATTCGGAAAAAAAGCAAGGCGCACACCGCCTACCAAAGCGCAGCCATCAGCGAACGCCATCGCCACCGCTGGGAATTTAACAACGATTACCTCGACAGATTTGAAAAAGCGGGCATGATTCCCAGCGGAGTCAATCCGGATTCCGGTCTGGTGGAAATCATGGAGCTAAAAGACCACCCCTGGTTCGTTGGCGTTCAGTTTCACCCTGAGTTGAAAAGTACGGTGGAAGCGCCTCACCCCTTGTTCGTGGCTTTCGTAAAGGCGAGTATCAAAGGCAAGGTTTGATGTGATCAAACCTGTTTTTTGAAAATAACGCTGAACAACCACGCTCCAACCAACGCCGCAACCGGGAACGCCGCAACAATCAGGCCTGCCGTACGTAAACGAAATGCGAAACGCAGCACCGGACCGCCGACCAGGCATAAAAACAACCCGATCAGCAGCCAGTTGTGCAAGTCGGTAGATAAACTCATGCCGCCGCGAAACCTGGCCGCCAGGATAACGAACAGCGTAAACAAAAGGTCGGCTGACCAGAACAGCCAGAAGAGCAGGTTCATATTTGAATAATTAATCGTAGTCGAAAGCAGAGTTGTCTATTTGCACAACGAACAGGCGGTTATCGATACTGAAAAGCTGCTTTTCGCAGCCGGTCCATGATTGCCAAACCGATACCGGCTTCTTGTACCGGTTCCGCGACAATAAACTCGATATGCCCGTCTTCTTCCAGTGCGTGCATCTTTTGAAAAAGATTAGCCGCGATTTCATACAGGTTGCCGCTCTCGGAAAGGTATTCTACTCGTTTGAATGCGGCCGGCGCCGGGCTTCCTGCCGACAGGAAAGCGGCGTTTCGGGTATCCGGAATATCGGCGTACTCCCGCCAGATGTAGAGCGGCTTGTTGGGGCTGTAATGCGACTGTATATGACCAGGCGAGGCAATTTGTTCTTCCCGGGTGCTGTCGGAAGTTGATCTCGGCACAACTTTTTCCAGTTCTTCGGCAGTGATGATGCCCTGACGGAGCACCACGAATCCGTCGTCGTGCAGGGCAATTACAGTCGATTCGATACCTACCCGGGTTGGCCCTCCGTCGAGGACGTGATCGACCAAATGGAGTTGTTTGCGTACGTGTTCGGCCTTGGTAGGGCTGAGTTTGCCGAATTTATTGGCGCTGGGCGCTGCGATCGGGCATCCGGATGCGCTGATCAGGGCGAGGGCCACGGGGTGGTCGGGCATCCGGATACCTACCGTATCGAGCCCTGAGGTGACAATATCGGGCACTTGTTCGCTTTTGGGCAAAACGATGGTGAGGGGGCCGGGCCAGAAAACACGAGCCAGTTGGGCCACCCGTTCGTCGGGTAGTCGGGTCAGTTGACGCAATTGATCCATCGAGGCGATATGTACGATCAGAGGATCGAAAGAGGGGCGCTCCTTGCAGGCAAAAATTTTTGCCACCGCGATGGGATCAAGGGCATTGGCGCCAAGCCCATACACGGTCTCGGTTGGAAAGGCGACCAATCCTCCCCGTCGTATAATGCCCGCGGCTTGTTCTATTTCTTGCGGCGATACCATGTTTAATTGATTGATAACCAAAGTTAAAGAGCAATATTCACATCCTCCCCTCCTCGCATCCTCCCAAACCCAAACCGGCCAATCTTTTCCCAAAAAAACGCCCCCGAACCGGTTTCATCCGGTGCGGGGGCGAGGGGAAAGGGTAGGAGGGCGATCAGGCGCCCAGGTAACCTTTCAGCAGTTTGCTACGGCTGGTGGCGCGCAGTTTGTTGATGGCTTTGTCTTTGATCTGGCGCACGCGTTCGCGGGTCAGGCCGAATTTTTCGCCGATATCTTCGAGCGACATGGGGTGTTCTACACCGATGCCGAAGTACAGTTTGATGACGTCGCACTGGCGGTCGGTCAGGGTGCTGAGCGAGCGTTCGATTTCGCGGCGCAGCGAGTCGGCGTATTCCAGGTGCGTATCGGTGCCCGGCATGGAGTTGTTTTCCAGTACATCGAGCAGCGAGTTGTCTTCTCCTTCGACGAAGGGCGCGTCCATGGAAACGTGGCGGGCGGCTACGCCGAGCGTAGTTTCCACTTCTTCGGTGGTGATTTCGAGCAATTCGGCGAGTTCTTCCGGGCTCGGTTCGCGTTCGAAGTTCTGCTCGAGTTCGGAGAATGCTTTATTGATTTTGTTGAGCGAGCCTACCTTGTTGAGCGGAAGGCGCACGATGAGGCTTTGTTCGGCGAGTGCTTGAAGAATACTTTGGCGAATCCACCAAACGGCGTAGGAAATGAATTTGAAACCGCGGGTTTCGTCGAAGCGCTGAGCCGCTTTGATGAGGCCGAGGTTGCCTTCATTGATAAGGTCGGACAGGGAAAGGCCCTGGTTCTGGTATTGTTTGGCGACGGAAACGACGAAGCGGAGGTTCGCCTTGGTCAGCTTTTCAAGGGCGATCTGGTCGCCTTGTTTGATGCGTTTGGCGAGATCTACTTCTTCTTCGGGGGTAAGGAGGTCCACCTTGCCAATTTCCTGAAGATACTTTTCAAGCGACTGGCTTTCGCGATTGGTGATGGACTTCGTGATTTTTAATTGCCTCATGTGCAGACTGCTGTTGAAAATTTTCGCAAAGGTACAACATGAATACCCCCGGTGTCAAGAAAAATTTTCATCGACACCGGGGGAAATCAGGAGATTTTGAAAATATTTGGAAAATGAGACCTTAAACGTCTGTAATTTAATTTTGTTTCAAGGCCGAAGAAAAGCTTGTCTGGAGAATTATGTTCTGTTGACAGACTTTCATTCTCCGAAACTCACTTAACGTACGATCAGTTTTTTAACCGTAACCCGGTCGCCGGCGCGCAGCTCCACGAAGTACGTGCCGGGGGTATATGTGGCCGCATCGAGGAAGTAATTGCTGTTTCCGGCCGGTATCTGTCCTTCAAAAACCGTTTCAACGGCTTGTCCGAGCGTGTTTCGTACGATAATTGTACCATTGGTTTTGCTCATTGCGCTGACGGGGATACAGGTGATCGCCCGGGCGGGGTTGGGATATATATCGAGCAAAAGGCTGTTGGGCGCCTCGTCGATCGAGCTGGCGGCTTTGATCTTGAATTTCCACCAGCCTTCCGGGGCCGGCAAGGGTCGAACGCCGTTTTTCCCGCTCACCGAGTTGGCTTCGATATAATAGTACACTGTAGCGCCGCCGGGTTGTTGCGGAATACCGCCCAACCAGACGTGCGAGGTATCGAACTGAAAATCCACGGGAATCATGTCGACCGATTGCCAGGGCTGTGCGAGGTCGGTGGTGTACCACACTTTCGCATTGCTGACGCCGCTGCGATGCTGAATGCGGGCGAATACCGGATAGTTGCTCACGCTGTTGTCTTCCACGTCGGAGAGGCGCTGGTGCACGATGTGCAGCGGGTCGTTGACGCCGATTTCCTTCGTAATGCAGTGAATGGCGCCGAGCGAGGGGATGATCGCATTGCAATCGATGCCGACAATGTTGTAACCGGGCATGGATTCTTCCCAGATACGCTGTGCAGTGGTGTCGAACTCCTGTTCGTAAAAAGGGACGATCACCGTTTTATTGACGAAAACCGCGTTGGAATAGGTGCGGTAGTCGCCGTTCGTGTTGGGGTAGGCATTGCTGTAATCGGGTGGCATGGGGATACGAATCACCCGGTAAGGCGTGCCGAATACGGAGTTGTAATTGCTGAGGACGTACTGGATGTTGGCTTCGATCTGCGGTCCGTCGGCGATTCCCTGCGGATACTGGCCCACGAGCAGGGTCTCTTCATCCAGCAGTTTCATGTGCATATCGATGTGGTGGATTGCATCGTAGGGCAGCGTGGGCATTTTGATGTAGCGCTGAATGCCCATGAAATCGTAGAGAATATCGTCGATCTGTTCTTCCGATTTTACGCTCACGTTGTACGGGTTGCCCATTTCATTTTCTTCCAGGATCAATTCGGAGGCGAATGCGGTACCCATGCCATCGGACATAAAATTACCGCCTGTGTTGACCAGGTCGGTGGGCGACGAAACGGTTTCGAAGAGCGGCAGGTTGAGATACGGAGCGATGGTGCGGGCCAGCGTATCGTCTTTTTTGCGACTGGGGCGGTTGTAAATCCAGTCGACGAGGTAGAGGGAGTCAACGTCGTTGGCATACACGCAATTGGGGCCATAATCGCGCACCCAGATGCTGTCGTTGGGAACGACGACAAATTCGACGTTGCTGGAAATATCGACCCCGGCGTTGGTCAGGGTTGTTTGCGCCGAAGTGACTGTGGATTGGGTGTTGCAGCAAATGATGACCCGGCATTCTTCGCGGGCGGCGCGCACGATTTCGGTGAGAATGGTCGGGTGTGAGCGCCAGGTAATGATCAGCGCCTGGAGTTCTTCCCATTCACCCATATGGCGTACGGGTTCGGAGGGAGGGTTGGTAAATCCGGTAGCCAGAACCGGGGCTGGCGGCTGGCTCCAGAGCAGGGCTTCTTCTTGTGCGGTCATGTACCGCGGCAGTTCGGGCTGCACACCCTGTGCAAAAAGGGGAGCGTAGGTCAGGGCGAACAGGAGGAGGTAGAGGTAACGCATGCTATTGTGTTTGGATGTTGTGGAATATGAATGTTCAAAGTACCGGTTTTTTGACCAGGTAAATATCGTATTTTCAATAAAATGCACATTCGCAGCAAAACAAAAAGCGGCGTGCCGTTGCACGCCGCCCGTTACAAAACCCATTCTATCGTATGAAGCAAAACTGTTTTCAGGAGAATTTTCAAACCGCGAGCGGCAAGGCGTTCAGATCGCGGAAGAGTATTTTTTTGCGATTGAAATACAGGATATTGGAACGCTTCAACTGATTGAGCACTGCCGTTACCATTTGGCGGCTGGTGCCCGTCAGGTCGGCGATATCCTGATGCGTCATATTGTGTTTCACCAGGGTTTCAAACCCTACGCGTTTGCCTTGTTCGTGGCCCATTTGTTGCAGAAATTCCAGAATTCTGCTTTTGGAATCCTTCAACACTACTTTTTCAAGCTGCGTTTCGGTGTAGCGCAGTCGGGCGCCCAGGAAATGGAGCAGCGATTGCGCGAAAGCGAAATTGCGCCGCATCACATTCAGCACGGCCGCCACGTCGAGTTCAAGCACCTCCGCGAACTCATCCATGACGTAGGCGAAATCGCGTCGCTGGTTGTCGCCCGTCAGGCAGGATTCGCCGAACAGGCTGTCGGGCCGAACCACGTACTTGATAATGTCTTTTTTTTCCGCATGTACGGTTACCTTGATCAAACCTTTGAGCAGAAAATAGACCTTTGTTGCCGTTTGGCCGGGTTTGTAAATAACCTGGTGTTTGGCGTAGGTTTGTATGGTGGCGGTTTGATGGAGCAGCAGGCGCTCTTCGTACGTCAGCACCGCGAAAAGCGGCGAGTGTTCGAGAATCGGTAAAGTAGTTTTCGTGTCCATGCGTTGCGTTAAGTAGTGTTTATCTGTCGCTTTGGTCTGTGTGGTAAAGACAGGGGCAGACACAAAATCCCCTATGCCAGGCGCCAAAAAATTTTATCACGGTCAGATACCTTTCCGGGTTCTGATTTGTTTTGTACAGGTTTTTCTAAATAATATTTTTGTAAAGCCGTTTTTTGAATTAATCATTTTGATTGGGGTTAAAAAAAGTTCTTTTGACCAAATAAAAATTTTTTATTCCTTTGTCCGATATTTAAAACTTTGGAGCCGCTTCCCGACATATCCGCAACGCCCGACCCGCTTGAGCAAAGCTGGCTCGACGCCATGCGCCGGGGAGATGAATCGGCCTTGCGGCGGATTTTTGACCGCCATTACCCCTTGTTGCTCGCCGACGTTTACCGCCTGGTACCCGATGAGTCTACTTGTCAGGACATTGCCCAGGACGTATTTGTCGAACTATGGCGCAAACGCGCCGAACTGGATATCCGCATCTCTCTGCGCGGTTATTTGCGCCGATCGGCCGTCAATCGCGCTTTGAACCATATTAAAACCCGTAAACGCTTGCTGCTCGAGTCGCCGGATGAATCGACCCAGCATGCCGAGGATACATCCGGTTGGGAAATCGATCGGAAAACCTCGCAGGAAAACCTCGAAACGGCCCTTCATGCTGCCATCGAAAACCTCCCGGAAAAATGCCGGCTGGTTTTTTCCCTGAGCCGCTTCGAACAACTCTCCCACAAACAAATAGCCGATCAACTTGGTATTTCTGTCAAGACCATTGAAAATCAAATCACTAAGGCCATTAAACTGCTTCGTGAAGCCATGACGCGACACGCCGATTTGTCGCCGGCTGTCATTTGGCTGCTAAAATGGTGGACAGGGGAATAGGGGATATTGCCCGGCTGGTTGTCTTAATACCGAAAACCGACTACCCGGAAAAAAGCACAATATGAAAGAGAACGACTACCTCCTTTTACTATACAAGCGCTTGAATGCCGAAATCGGGCCCGAGGAATCGGCCCGGCTCGAAGCATGGCTGCTTGAATCGGCGGAGCACCGTCGGCTTGCCGGGGAAATGGAACAGATATGGGCTGCCACAGGCGCCTATACCCCTTCTCTCAACGTCGATCTGGATAAAGATTTTTCCCTTCTGCAAAACCGCCTCCGTCAGGAGGAGACCACTCCTAAGCTCAAAATCGTCCGATTCCCCACAGTTTTAGTCCGTATCGCTGCCGCTCTGTTGCTCTTGCTCGGCGCCGTTTGGGTTTTCCGCGTGTTGCAGCCGGAAACGCCGGTATGGCAAATGGCTGCCGCCGGCAATGCGCCGAAAATAGAAGTCAAACTCCCGGACGGCACCCGGGTTTGGTTGCGCAAGGGTAGCAGCCTCGAATATCCAACCTCGTTCGAAGGCGCTCACAGATTGGTGAAGCTGCGCGGCGAAGCCTATTTTGATGTCGCCCACAATCCGGCTCATCCGTTTCGGGTATCGGTCAATACCGGCGAGAAAGTAGAGGTGCTGGGGACTCAGTTTAACGTACGCGCAAGCGACCAGGCGCAAACCTCCGTGCTGGTGCGCAGTGGTAAAGTCCGCTATACCCCCGTCGATTCGCAGGAAGGCGTGTTGCTTGTAGCCGGTAAAAAAGCCGTTTACGACAAAATAACAGCCAAAATAACCCTCTCCGATGCCATTTCTTTTAATGAACTGGCCTGGCAGACCGGCGGCCTCGAATTTGTCAAAACCCCGCTTAGCCAGGCGGTTCGCGACCTTGAAAACTGGTATGGCGTAAAGGTCAGTCTGGAAAATCCCGCTCTGGCAAATTGCCCGCATACTGCTCCTCTGACCAATCAGTCTATCTATGTCGTGTTGAAAGCCATGGCGGAAACCTACGGCATGAACGTCAGACGGGACTCTGAAGGCAACTACCACTTAAGCGGCGGCAATTGTCAATAACCCACTGTTCGAACAAAGGGTTTGTTTCACAATTCGGTCAATTCTCGTCACATACAGGCATCTCCGGGTATTATTAACGCCTTAGCAGTAACTTTCGGCTTTGTAAGCACGAATTCATGTTATTCCGGGCGTTTCCTTTCCTGCTGGCATTAGCCTGTATTTTTATCAATAAAATATCCGCTCAAAATCCGCTGACGCAAGTCATTGATTTTGAGTGCTCTTCGTGTCTTCCTGCCGAAGCCCTGGTTCAATTGAGCCGCCAAACGGGCATCAATATTGTTTTCAGCGACCGCTTTTTCAATCGCTGCGCTCCACGAGACTATACTTACCGGCAAACGCCCCTGGGGCGTATTCTCGACGATATCAGCGCTTGCGCCCCGGTGCAATACCGGCTTTTGGACCAGCAACTGGTTTTTTCGCGCACCAATCAGCGCATCCCGGTGAATGGCTACGTCACCGACGCCGTCACGGGCGAACGTTTGATCGGCGCCAGTATCCGCGTACTGATCGAAAACGGCGCTGTAGCGGTCACCAATGAATTCGGTTTTTTTAGTCTGGT
>JADZFP010000150.1 GCA_020849825.1 Saprospiraceae bacterium | reverse complement strand
CTTCGATTTGGTGTCAGTACAGGGCCTTCTGCTCTTACAACCATTATCATAACCTGATCACATCACGTGTTCCTATCTTAAAATGCCACAACCCATGTCAAATACAGGCACCCGGCTCTTTGTTCCATGCCTGAAGTGCCCATTCCTGCATTTCAAATAAGCCGTTTCGGATCAAATCCAAACCATTTCAGATCAAAAACGTCCTAATCGTGATCATTCCCCCTCAACCTACGCCCCCAAACGCCACATCCCAAACCCCACCCCCCTTATCAGAAATCCGGAACGCGCCGTTTCCGG
Organism: Saprospiraceae bacterium; assembly: GCA_020849825.1. GTDB lineage: Bacteria > Bacteroidota > Bacteroidia > Chitinophagales > Saprospiraceae > M3007. The sequence goes on along the minus strand of JADZFP010000150.1, from coordinate 11,502 downwards.
TCTGGGTCGTGCCGTTTCATATTTAGCATGCGCTGTTTCAGGTCTTGAACACCTCATCCCTGGTTCTGTGTACGCCGTATCAGGTCTTGAACGCCCCGTTTTAAGTCTGGATCGTTCCGCGCCGGGTTTCCGCTGCGCCGTTTTGGGTCTTTGCCTCAAAAAAGGCTGTCCCGATCAGGGCGATTTTGATCATAAATGCCCGCACGCTGATGGGCGCTGTTTCAGCTGGGGTTTGGAACGCCGCGTTTTAAGTCTGGAAAGCGTCGTTTTAAGTCCGGAACGCGCCGGTCTGGCTGTAAAAACGGAAAGGTGGAACAGCCAATTTGTACAAAAAACAGATCAAACGGGCCTCATATCCGGAACATTTTACCGCGTATCCTCTGCGCCGACCTACTCCCTCGTCTTCTTCCAGTAAATCTTGATCTCGCCATCAAAAATATTGAACCCGCTGCCAAAAAGCGACCAGCCATTTTTCTCGTAGAAGCCTTCCAGATCGGTCGACAGGTACAGGTGTTCAAATCCTTTTTGGGCAGCCTGCGCAAGGCCGTGTTGCAGGAGCCGGGCGGCCAGCCCCTTGTTGCGGTGCTCGGGCACTACGAAAAGGCAGGCCAGCCAGGGGTACAGGTCTTGCCTGCTGATGATGTCGTTGGTGAGCAGGGCGTAAGAGGCGATGATCTCGCCGTCGTGCATGCCCAGATAAAACCTGGGCAAGGGTTTGCCGGGGTCGACGGAGTGGGTGATGCAGTCCCGGTAAAATTTGAAATTGTCGTCGTTGCCCCAGCAGGACCAGAAAAAATCAACGGCTTTGTCCATCAGGGCGAGGTTGTCGGATAGTGCTGTGATTTCCATGTTTTATGACGAGATGTTATGTTTTTTACCCTGCAAGCTGAATTATTTTCTCGACAAGCCAGATACATTGTTGTCTAAAACAAAGTTATGCAGGGCCTGGCTAATGGTTGGGTACATTATCCCACGCTGCGGCATAGACCGGGTGTCCACATCTTGCTTCCCCTGCCGCATCGCGGCACAACGTATGTAGCTTGGGGGGCATTCCACGAGCGTTTTGCGCCGCATCGCGGCATAATGTCAGCCCCTATCATTCTTTTTTTGACAGCATCGGGCAAAGTCCGGCGCCGGTCACCCAAAGCATCTCTGGCAAGGGCGAAAAAGGCGAAATCAATTACAACACCCCCTTCCGCAACTGCCACAACATCTGCACGAACACGATCTTTCCGATCAGCAGCAGCGGATACACCAGCGCGTAGCCGTAGGTCGGTATTTTGTTGCCGGCCTGGTCGTTGGCGAAGTCGAGGTTGGCGGGGTGGTGACTAATCATGCCGATCAGCAAAATGTACGGGATGCGCAGTAGTTTGTAGCCGACCCAGAGGATCAGGATGCTGCCGAAAATCGCCACGATGGCGCCGCTCAGGAACATCAGCGGACCCACAGGGCCCATCATGGTGTTCAGGAAGGTGGCCCCCGAATTGATGCCGATCGCGGCGAGCATCAGGATAAGGCCGAGCTGTCGCATGGTCAGGTTGGCGGAGTAGGGGAGCGTCCAGAGTATCGGACCCGAACGGCGGATAAACGACAGCACCAGTCCGGCCACCAGCGGTCCGCCGGCAAAGCCCAGGCTGAACAGGATGCCGCCGGGCAGGGTCATCTCGACCGAGCCGAGCAGGATGCCGAGGCCCATGCCCAGTCCGAAAGAAAGCAGGTCGATGTGGCTGAGTTGTTCGTACGAATCCCCGAACAGCTGGGTGAGTTTTTTCATGTCTTCCTCGCCGGCCAATACCCGGATGCGGTCGCCGAGTTCGAGCACGGTGTCGGGGCGCACGAGGGTGTCGACGTCGCCGTGGCGGATGCGGGTGAGCACCACGGGGTATTGTTCGGCGAGGTTGAGCGAGGCGATGGTTTTACCGGCCACCCTGGGGTTCGACACGAAAATGCGGCGGATGGCAAACACCGAATGGTCGTCGGCCAGGTCGGTTTTGACCTCGTGGCCGAGCAGGGCGCAGGTGCGGGCCACTTCGTCGGCTTCGCCGGTGATGACCACCAGGTCGTTTTTGTGAAAAACGGTTTCCCAGTGGCACAGGCTGTCGTTGCCGTGGCGGCGCAGGCGGCCGAAAATGACCTGAAAATCGTGCTCGTGTTTCAGGGCGCGCAAGCTGGGGCCGATCATTTCCGCCTGGGTGATGGCCACCGTCTGGTTGATGATGGGCTGCCCCGACGGGAATTCGCGGCCCAGGGCTTTGGCTTCGGCGGCAAAATCGACGCGCAGCAAGCGGCGCATGAGGGCCACGGCGATCATCAGCCCGAGCACGCCCATGGGGTAGGAGATGGAGTAGCCCACCACGGCGCTGTTCGACATGGCGTCGTGCTCCGCGCCCTGCTGGGCTTGTATGGCGTCGAGCAAACCGGCCAAGGCAGGCGTGTTGGTCGTGATGCCGGCCAGTAGTCCGGCCGCGCCCGATGCGTCGAAGCCGAAGGCAAAAGCCAGCCCCCCGATCATGGCGGAGAGCAGACTGAGCACTGTCACCGCCAGGATGATGTTGGTGGCGCCCCGGCTTTTGAAGGATTTGAAAAACGCGGGTCCGGAACTCAGCCCGATGCTGTACACGAAAATGGCCAGCCCGAGCAGTTTGATCACGTCAGGGATGCGCACCTCGGGCCGCGCGGCGCCGATGGCCAGTCCGACAAAAAGCACGGCGGCTACGCCGAGACTGTTGCCGCGCCATTTGAAATTGCCGATCAGCGAGCCCAGGGCCGCGGCCAGAAAGAGGTAAAAAAGGGCGTCTTCGGAATTGCCGGAGTGCATAATGTGCTAATTAGGGAATGTGCTAATGTGCTAATGTGTTAATGTGCTAATTAGGGAATGTGGTAATGGGCTAATTATACCTCGCATCGTTGGGGTTACTGGATGCCGGGTTCTATAAACCTTATAACCCCCCTTTTTCATCAACCCCTTTTTCATCAGCGCCGAAGGTAGGGCGTCGGATGTTTTCCGGCGGCCTCTTTTCGCCCCGGTTGAGCAGGATCAACAGGTTAAATGAGCGTGGTCAGCTGTCGGGGCAGGTATTTCCGGGACTTTCGACCGTGATTTTTCCGCCATTGTAGCGGCAAATTGTGTTGTTTTTGACTGAATACGAATCGTTTATGGCGCATACATTTCAAGACCTGACCCGCCCCTCCGACCTCTCCGCCCATAGCGAAGGCACCGGTGCGCTCCGCACCCAGATACCGGTTTACATGGATTTGTTGCCGCCTTGCAACAATGCCTGTCCGGCCGGTGAAAACATCCAGGCCTGGCTTTCGCTGGCCCAGGCGGGCCAGTACGAGGCGGCCTGGCAAAAGCTCGTGGAGGAAAATCCGCTCCCTGCCGTTCACGGCCGGGTATGCTACCACCCCTGCGAAGACGGCTGCAACCGCGCCTTTATCGATACGCCGGTGAGCATTCACGCCGTCGAGCGCTTTTTGGGCGACAAGGCCCTTGAAGAAGGCTGGGCGGTGCGTTTCGAGGCCCCTGCTTCGGGCAAAAAAGTGCTCGTTATCGGCGGCGGTCCCAGCGGCATCTCGGCGGCCTACCATTTGTGCCGCATGGGGCACGAGGTGGAAATCCGCGAGGCCGGTCCCCTGCTCGGGGGCATGATGCACTTCGGCATTCCGCCCTATCGCCTGCCCCGCAATGTGCTCGACGCAGAAATCCAGCGCATCGTCGACATGGGCGTCGGCGTGCGGCTGCACCACAAGGTGAACGATGTGATGGCGGAAAAAATGGCCGGCGGTTTCGATGCGGTGTTCGTCGCCATCGGCGCCCATATCTCCAAAAAGATCGACATCCCCTCCCGCGACGCCGGCCAAATCCTTGACGCGCTGAGTTTCCTGAAAGATACCGAAACCGGCAAAGCGCCCAAACTGGGGCGCCGGGTGGCCATCTACGGCGGCGGCAACACCGCCATGGACGCGGCCCGCGTGGCCAAGCGCCTGGGCTACGAACCGCTCATCATTTACCGCCGCGACCGCGAACACATGCCCGCCCACGCCTTCGAGGCCGACGAGGCCCTGGCCGAGGGCGTAAAAATCAACTGGCTGCGCAGTATCAAGGAAATGACCGAAACGGCCATCACCGTCGAGATCATGCGCGTCGACGAAAACGGGCGGCCCCAGGGCACGGGCGAATTCGAAACCCTCGAAGCCGACGCCCTGATCCTGGCGCTCGGACAGGAAACCGATACGGCATTTCTCCAAAACATACCCGGCCTCGAATTCGATCAGGAAGGCCGCGTAAAAGTCGGCCCCGACATGATGACCGGCGCCGAGGGCATCTTCGCCGGCGGCGATATGGTGCCCAGCGAACGCACGGTCACGGTGGCCGTCGGTCACGGCAAAAAAGCCGCGCGTTTCATCGACGGCTACCTGCGCGGCCGGCCTTATCAAAAAGCGGATAAACACCCGGTCGTGGGCTTCGAACGCCTGCACATCTGGTACGAAACCCATGCCCCGCAACAACTCCAGCCGCAGGCCACCGAAACCGAACGCGTGCAGGACTTCCGCGAGGTGCTCTCGGGCCTGACGGAGAAAGAAGCCCGCTACGAAGCCCAGCGCTGCCTTTCCTGCGGCAACTGCTTCGAATGCGACGGCTGCTACGGCGCCTGCCCCGAAGATGCCGTGATCAAACTCGGCAAGGGCAACCGCTACCAATTCGACTACGACCGCTGCACCGGCTGCGCCGTTTGTTACGAGCAATGCCCCTGCCACGCAATTGAAATGATAAAAGAGTGATGGGGGGTGGGTGTTTGGTTTTAGGTTTTGGGGAAAAGGAGGGTGGATGCTCTCGGAAGGGTAGTCTTTTTAAGAACCAACAAACGCCAGATTCGAGCGCGGTAACGACCCTTCTGCCAAGTCCCAAGACCCAAGACCCAACACCTGATTCGAGAGCAGCAACAACCCTTTTTGCCAAAACCCAACACCCAAAACCCAGCACCCAACACCTGATTCGAGAGCAGCAACAACCCTTTTTGCCAAAACCCAAAACCCAACTCCCAAAACCCAAGACCCTTTAAGTTATGTCTAAGTCAACGATAAAAGTAACCATCGACGGCAACGAAGCGACCGCTTACGTCGCTTACCGGATCAACGAAGTCTGCGCGATCTATCCCATCACGCCTTCATCCGCTATGGCCGAGCTGGCCGACGAGTGGTCGGCTAAAAAAGTCAAAAACATCTGGGGACACGTGCCCGAAGTCATTGAAATGCAGAGCGAAGGCGGCGCAGCCGGCGCGGTGCACGGGGCTTTGCAGACGGGCGCTTTGACGACCACGTTTACCGCCTCGCAGGGTCTCATGCTCATGTTGCCCAACATGTACAAGATCGCCGGCGAGCTCACCAGTGCGGTGTTTCACGTGGCGGCGCGCTCGCTGGCAGCCCAGGCCTTGTCGATCTTCGGCGACCACAGCGACGTGATGGCGGCCCGCACCACGGGTTTTGCCATGTTGTGCTCGGCCTCGGTGCAGGAAGCGCACGACTCCGCGCTGATCGCCCAGGCGGCGACCCTGGAAGCCCGGATTCCGTTTATCCACTTTTTCGATGGCTTCCGTACCTCGCACGAGGTCAATAAAATCGACCTGATTCCCGACGAGAGCATCCGGGTGATGGTCCCCGAGCAACTGGTGATCGCTCACCGACTCCGGGCGCTGAGCCCCGAACGGCCCGTGGTGCGCGGCACTGCGCAAAACCCCGACGTGTATTTCCAGGGGCGCGAAACCGCCAATCCGTACTACGCCCGCACACCCGAAACGGTGCAGGCGGCGATGGACCGTTTTGCCGCGCTGACCGGCCGCGCGTACCGCTTGTTTGAATACGACGGTGCGCCCGACGCCGAGCGCGTGATCGTGCTCATGGGCTCCGGCGCCCAGACGGCCCGCGAAACCTGCCGCGCGCTGCAGCAACAGGGTGAAAAAATCGGCGTGGTGCAGGTGCGCCTGTTCCGGCCTTTCTCCGTGGCGCATCTGGCGGCCGTTTTGCCGCCTACCGTGCGCAAAATTGCCGTACTCGACCGCTGCAAGGAACCCGGCGCCGCCGGCGAACCCATGTATCAGGACGTGGTGACCGCGCTCGTGGAAGCGCACAGCCAGGGCATTTTGCCGGCGGTGCCGCAAATCGTGGGCGGTCGCTACGGCTTGTCGAGCAAAGAATTCACACCCGGCATGGTCCGCGCCGTTTTTGACGAACTGAAAAACGATCGCCCGAAAAACCACTTCACGGTGGGTATTCACGACGACGTATCGAACACCAGCTTGCCCTACACCGAATTCGACCTCGAAGACGCGACCATGACCCAGGCCCTGTTCTTTGCCCTGGGCGCCGACGGCACGGTGGGGGCCAACAAAAACAGCATCAAGATTATCGGCGAAAACACGCCTTTGCATGCGCAGGGATATTTTGTGTACGATTCCAAAAAATCGGGTTCGCAAACGGTGTCGCACCTGCGTTTCGGGAAAAACCCGATCCAGGCGCCTTACCTGATCCGTGAGGCGGATTTCGTGGCGTGCCATAAATTCAACTTTGTCCAAAAAACGGACATGCTCCGTTTCGCCAAACCCGGAGCGACTTTCCTGCTCAACAGTCCCTTTGGTCCCGACGAGATCTGGGCCGAGTTGCCGCTGCCGGTTCAGAACGCCATTCGCGACAAAAACCTGCGCTTTTACGTCATCGACGCTACCCGCGTAGCCACCGAGGTGGGCATGGGCAACCGCATCAACACGATCATGCAGGTCTGCTTTTTCGCCCTTTCGGGCGTGTTGCCGAGAGAAGAAGCCATCGGGGAAATCAAAAAAGCGATCAAAAAGACCTACGGCAAAAAAGGGGAAGACGTAGTCAAACAAAACTTCCTGGCCGTCGACGCTACGCTCGAACACCTTTACGAAGTAACCCGCCGCGACGCCGGCGCGCACCAGACGGATTTCCCGCCGGTTGTGCCCGAAGAAGCGCCGGCATTCGTGCAGGAGGTCACTGCCATGATGATGGAAGGCCGCGGCGACGAACTGCCCGTGAGCGCGCTTCCGCCCGATGGCACCTATCCCAGCGGTACCACGAAGTGGGAAAAACGCAACATTTCCGACCTGATACCCATTTGGGAGCCGGACGTATGTATTCAGTGCGGCAATTGCAGTTTTGTGTGCCCGCACAGCGTAATCCGGGCCAAATTTTACCACGAAGATTACCTCGAACAAGCCCCGCAGGGCTTCCAGTCGGCGCCGATCAATGCCCGGGGATTCCCCGACACGCGCTATACCTTGCAGGTGTATCAGGAAGACTGCACCGGTTGCAAACTGTGTGTGGAGGCCTGTCCGGCCCTCGATCCGGCCGATGCGTCGCGCAAGGCGATCAATATGGCCGCCAAGGCCCCTGTGCTCGAAGAAAACAAAACGAACATCCGCTTTTTTGAAGAGTTGCCCGTGAACGACCGCGCGCAGATCGACTTCTCGCTGGTGCGCGGCGCGCAGTTTCTCGAACCCTTGTTCGAGTTTTCGGGCGCCTGTGCCGGTTGCGGCGAAACGCCCTACCTGCGGGTCTTGTCGCAGTTGTTCGGCGATCGCCTCATTGTGGCCAATGCGACGGGTTGTTCCTCCATTTACGGTGGCAACCTGCCCACCACGCCCTGGACCAAAAACGCGCAGGGACGCGGGCCGGCCTGGTCCAACTCGCTGTTTGAAGACAACGCCGAATTCGGCCTGGGCATGCGCATCTCGGTTGACAAACACCTGGAAATGGCCCGCGAGCTGTTGCAGCGCATGAAAGGCAATATCGATCCCGTATTGATCGACGATATCCTGGCTGCCCCGCAAAAAACGGAGACTGACATTGCCCTGCAACGCCTGCGGGTCGAACGGCTCAACGCCCTGCTCGAACAATCTGGACACCCCGATGCGGCGCATTTGCGCTCCATGTCGGAGCATTTCGTGCGCCGCAGCGTGTGGCTGGTGGGCGGCGACGGCTGGGCTTACGATATCGGCTCTTCGGGCCTCGATCACGCCCTCGCCAGCGGCAAAGACATCAACGTGCTCGTGCTCGACACCGAGGTGTACTCCAATACCGGCGGCCAGATGTCGAAAGCTACGCCGACGGCAGCCACGGCCAAATTTGCCGCCGCGGGCAAACGCGTGGGCAAAAAAGACCTGGCCATGCAGGCTATTTCGTACGGCAACGTGTACGTGGCGCAGATCGCCATGGGCGCCAACCCGCAACAAACCCTGCTCGCCATGCGCGAGGCAGAGGCTTATCCGGGGCCCTCGCTCATTCTGGCGTACAGCCATTGCATCGCCCACGGCATCGACATGGAAAAAGGGCTGGATCAGCAAAACCTGGCCGTCGCTTCGGGCTACTGGCCGCTGGTGCGATACAACCCCATGTTGCGTCGCGCGGAAAAGAATCCGTTCGTGCTCGATTCGCCGCGCCCGACCATTCCGCTCACGGAATACGCCTACAACGAATTGCGCTACAAAGACCTGCTGCGCGCCAATCCGGATGAGGCTGAATACCTGATGCGACTGGCCCAGGAAATCGTGGATCTGCGCTGGCAGAACTACGAAAACATGGCGGGCTGGAAAGCGGAAGCGTTTCAGCCGGTGGCATAAACCCATCGGAAACCCGCGGCTGAAGCCGCAGGCGGATAAAGATGCTGGGTTGGAGGCGAAAGGAGTATCGGATTTGCCCCCTCCAGCAACGTGCCCATAACAGCCCATGACTAACAGCCCATGACTAACAGCCCATGACTAACAGCCCATGACTTCAGTCATGGGACGCCATGAAACCCATAAGATGAAAAACGGCCTTTATTCCCGCCGGATCGCTTGCGCCGGCCCGTGGTCGTAGCTCAGCACCCGCGCCATTTTCCAGACGCCGTCGGTCAGGAGCCATACGTGCGTGAAGCGCGCGTGGCCGTCGAGGAATTCGGGGCGGTTGTTTTCGCGAATGTAAAAGACGTGTTCGCCGGACAGTATAGCGCCGTAGATACCATTGCTGTTGGCGAGCGGAAAAACCTGGATGGTGCCGGGGACGGCTTCGCGGCGCAGGCGGAAATCGGGGTTGCCGCACAATCCGTTGCGCAGGGCGTTTTCAAAATTGGCGCGCCCGGCGGTCAGTCCGCCCTTGTCGTGGTAAAACTCCACGTCGTCGCTGAAAAAGCGGATCATTTCGTCTACGTCGCAGCGGTTGTAGGCCGACCAGAAAAGGCTGTCGAGGTGGAGGATGGTGGCAGCGAGTTGCGGATCGGCGTGTTGTGCAGCGGCCGGTTGGGTCAGGGCGAGGAGCCCTGCCAGCAGGAGGAAGAGCGTTTGTTTCATAGCATTGGATGTAGATTGTTTGCATGCGGCTTCAATCGCCGAGATAGGGGTCTTTGATGGCCCTTGCTTCGTATTTGATCTCGGAAAAACGGACGGTGCAACGTTTTCCGGTGGGCGACTGGGCCAGGAAACCGACGCTGACATCGGGTGCGGCGTCGAACTGAAAATGGCGCACCAGCAACCAGCGACGGCCGTTTTCGGAGCAATAGAGGGTGATGACTTTTCCGGCTTTGGCGATTTTGAAATACACCCAATCCTTCCTGATTTCGATGGAATTGCTGTCGTCCGAGATGTTTTTGGTAACCACGCTGACCACCCGCCGCGCCCCGGTGTAATCCCGTTCGAAGCAGAATTTGATCCAGTTGAGGCTGTCGTTTTTCAGCACGATCGCTCCGCCGTCCCATTTGCTGTCGAAAGCGTGCTCGATACGCGCGGAAAGAATAAAATCGCGGTCGGGATGGAACAGGAGTTTGGGTGCGTTGTCGGTGTTGTACGTGACGTTCGGGTCGCGAAACATATCCGTTTCGGCGCCGGCAACAATCGTGAGGACGCCGTTTTGATAAGAAAACGTTTCGGGTTTATTCTCCCAAAAAAGCGGATGCGGGATGCCGTCGATCAGCGGCGGGGCAGTTTGCTGTGCCGAAACAACTACATTTGTCAGGAAGGACAAGGCCATTAGGCCGTGCAGTCTGATGCTGTTCATATCCAGTGTTTTTTCTTTTAAATGAAACATGCCTGCAAACATATTTGAAAAACCCGTTTTTCAGACACCCCGCCCCTGGTGGCTGCCGGTATACACCCTGGCGGTTGCTCTGATCGGTATATTTTTCCTGCAATGGCCGCCTGCCGGGGTGGTTTATCTGTTCTGGTGGGAAGCGATACTGATCGTGGCCGCGGCCCTGATCCGGATGCTTTTTGCCATGCAGGGCAGGCCCTTCGGCGACTTGTTGTGGCGAAAGGCGGGGCTTTTGGTATTCGGACTGGTGATGGGTGGCGCATTCATCCTGCTCACGGTCACGTTTACCATCAAAGGTTTTTCGGAGGGCAACTATGCGTCGGGTCTGGGCGGTGTTGCCGGGCAAAGCCGGATGCTGATGCTGGGTTACGGGGCAGGCTTGCTGCTGCATTATTTTGGCAACGGCCGCTTCAAAACGGCCGATCCGCTGGAAGAACTCGGCCTGCCCTTCGCGCAATTGCTCGTGCTGCTGGCCCTGCTGATGGCGCTGACGCAGCAGCTCATTCCCCGCACGGGAGATGTGCAGGAAGCGCGACTGGTGGGCGCGGCGGTTGTCGGGGTGAAGTTTGTGATCGACATGTTTTTTGCCAAAACCTGGCGCTTTTTTCAGGAGGCCGGCGGCGGCAAGGGCACGTAGAACAAACCGCCATCGACGAGGCCCTGCTGAATCCATCCGAAAGGAACGCCGGAGGGGCCGATGGCGACGGCGTTCAGGGCATTGTTCAGGTTGATTGTAGCGCCGAAGGCCCAGGTCTCGGGCGTGCCGCCGGGCGTTTGAAGCAACACGGTTGAATAGCCGTAAGCCATCAAATAGTTGGTTTCCTGGATGATTTTCATTTGCGGGAAGCGGTAATTCCGAATAAAAGCCACGTCGGTGTCCGGCACAAGATTCCATCCGGTGCCTTGCGTGATCGGGGCGTTCAGCGCCAGCGCGAGATTGTACCGGGTGAAGATGGAGACGAGGTTTTGCGAAGCAGTCGAAGCATTGAACAAAGGTTTGTAAGACGCGGGCATTTGTGTCGGCGTATTGGAATTGCCGTACACGAGGATGCTGCCGGATACCAGTTCGGCGGTGTACTGTTTCGGGGCGTTGGGGGTTGTGCAGGCGCTGTTGTCGATGACCCAGAACGGCGCAGACTGAACGTCGGGGTTGGTCCCCAGGTCGTAGCCGGCTTTTTTGAAAAGCGGAGTAATCTGCGACAGGTCGCCGTTGTTGAGCGCGGTCTGAAAGGACAGGTCGAGCGGCAGCAGCGGGGCTCCGGAGTTGTCGGCTACCACGCCGTTGGCGAGTATGGCGCCGGCGAAGGTGGCTTTGCTGAAATCGGCGCCCTGTAGTTGTGCGGATTCGACAGAGATCGCTTTGCGATTGCCCCCCGGGCCCGCCACGCAACCTGTAAACAAGGTTTGTATCAACACGGCATT
>JADZFP010000149.1 GCA_020849825.1 Saprospiraceae bacterium | reverse complement strand
TGCAGGGCAAAATCAAAACCTTTAAAAAATACCTGCCAATCGGTTTCCACACTGTCGGGGTTGTCGAGCCAGTTGCGGTACAGCGTGTCGATGTATTGCGGGTGGGCGTTGAATACGGCTGATAAATCTTTCATTAATCGTAGGAATAAAATGGGCGCACGCAGAGGAAAAGAGGTTCTAATGCTTTTAAAATCAGTCGGTTGTGCTCTTCGCGTCTTTGCGTGACAAAATTGTGTTTAATAAAAACTGCCCCTGAAACCACATCGGGCAGTCGCTTGTTCGGGCAAAAGCCCGCAAAATTACCATAATTCAGGCTTTTTGCAGGCAGTTGATGAATAGCAAAAAATCGAACGGGCTGCGTTCCTGTTTGTTCAGAATAATTGTCCGGGGCGGGGTAAAAATTTCAGGAATTGAAAAAGAAAATTTTGCCGCGGCTTTTCTTTTTCCGCAGTAAAAATCTACCTTTGCCGGCCCAAAATCAAAAACTACTTTTTCTCCGCAATTTTTATCATTCAGTATACCGACGCATGGCACACCATCGTTCAGCGCTCAAACGGATTCGTCAGACGGAAAAACGCCGCCTGCAAAACCGCTACTACAAAAAAACTGCCCGTACGGCCATCAAAAACCTGCGTGGCCTGAAAGCCAAATCGGAGGCCGAAACGTTTCTGCCCAAAGTGGTCAGCATGATCGACCGCCTGGCCAAGCGCGGCAGCATCCACCGCAACAAAGCCGCCAACCTGAAAAGCGGCCTGATGAAATTCGTCAACGGCCTGTCGTAATACAGGGTTGCAGTGGCGGCAGCGCCTGATCGCCTGCCGATAAAATCAAAAAGTGTATTCCTTCAAGCCGGGGATACACTTTTTGTGTTTGTATTTGTCAAGGATCCAACCCTCGCCCAAATAAATGTCCACCAAGTTTTTCCCGCTCAAAGTCCGCGAAGTGCGCCGCGAAACCGCCGACACGGTATCGGTCGCCTTCGAAGTGCCCGAACACCTGCGCGACACCTTCCGCTACGTCCAGGGCCAGCACCTCGTGTTGCGTACTACCCTCAACGGGGAAGAAGTGCGCCGAACCTACTCCATTTGCACGGGCGTACACGACAACGACCTGCGCATCGCCGTCAAAAAAGTACCCGAAGGGGTGTTCAGCACCTGGGCCAACGAACAACTGCGCCCCGGCGACGCCCTCGAAGCCATGCCGCCCCAGGGACATTTTTTTGTCGAACTGCAACCCGAAAAACAGGGCCTCTACGTCGCTTTTGCCGCCGGCAGCGGCATCACACCGGTCATGAGCATCCTCAAAACCACGCTCGAACAGGAGCCGCTCAGCCGCTTTGTCCTGTTTTACGGCAACAAGGGCTTCGACCAGATCATCTTCCGCGAACAACTCGAAGAACTCAAAAACCGCTACCCCGACCGCCTGGCCGTCCACCACGTTTTGAGCCGCGAATCGCTGGGTAGCCCGCTTTTTCAGGGCCGGCTCGACGCCGACAAATGCCGGCAGTACGGCCGTCTGTTGTTCGCCCCGGAAGAAGTCGACGCTTTTTTTCTCTGCGGCCCCGAGGACATGACCTTTGCCGTCAAATCTGCCCTGGAAGCCCTGGGCGTGGGCACCAAAAAGATTCATTTTGAATTGTTTACGACGGCCGGCCTCAAAAAGAAAACCGCCGTCGCCACCGACCGCTCCGATGCCTTCGACGCCGAAGTCACCGTGATTCAGGACGGCGCCGAATTCAATTTCCGCCTGCCCTCCGACGGCAGCACCCTCCTCGACGCCGCCATGCGCGCGGGCGCCGACCTGCCCTTCTCCTGCAAAGGCGGCGTGTGCAGCACCTGCAAGGCCCGCGTCCTGGAAGGCGAAGTGGAGATGGAACTGAACTACGGCCTCGAAGCCGATGAAGTGGAGGCCGGCTATGTACTCACCTGCCAGTCCCACCCGAAAACGCGGCGGGTCGTGGTGAGTTTTGATGCATGAGGAAATAGTTAGATTGTTTCGATTGACTCGATTGTTTCGATTGATTCGATTGGCCTCCCCCAGCCCCTCCAAAGGAGGGGAGCGGTGCAGTAAGTTGCTATCAATTGGTTTTCAATGCTTTGCGTGTTAATTGGAGAGGGCTTGCACTGATTTGGTGTATAGAACTTGAAACGCAGCATCAGGCCAATTGATCTCCTTGCAAAACACTGAAAGTCAATCATAAACATCTTCCAAATCCGCCCCCCTCCTTTGGAGGGGCTGGGGGAGGCCAATCGAATCAATCGAAACAATCGAATCAATCGAATCAATCCCCCGATCGTCTAATCGTTTTCACAAACAACACCGCCACTGCCGCGCAGAGCAGGAGGGCGCCGGCGAGCCGGATGACGTTTTCGGGGTTGCCGTGCAGCCATGATTCGTAATAAAGCGGCAATGTGAAAATCTGGATCATCATCGGGATTACGATGAACATGTTGAAAATGCCCATGTATACCCCCGTGCGCTCGGGCGGAATACTGCCCGCCAGCATGATGTAAGGGGTGCCCATCATACTCGCCCAGGCAAAGCCGATGCCGATCATGGGGATCAGGAGGGTGAGTTTGTCGTGGATGCTTGGGATAAAAAGCATGCCGATGCCCGCCAGGGTCAGACAAATGCTGTGCATGATTTTGGGACCGAAACGTTTGGTGAAGGGTACCAGCGCAAAAGCCCCGAGAAAGGCCACGAAGTTGTAAAAACCACCCACCTGTCCGTTGATCAGTCCCGCCTCCCGGAAACCCGCGGAGGTATTGTCGGTCGTGTTGAAAAAAGTGGTGGAAATGGACAACACGATGTATTGCCAGTAACAAAACATGGCGTACCACTGAAACAGTTTGACCAGCGCAAGTTGCTTCATCGTCAGGGGCATATCGCGTATTGCCTCGCCGATCTCCCGGAAAGTATGCGCCCAGCCCGAGGGTTGCCGGCGGATGCGGTCCAGTTCATCCTCCGTCAGCGGAATTTCCCGGGTGGTGCGCACCGTCCAGAGGATCGAAGTGATGGAAAAGATGGCCCCGATGATAAAGGCCGTCACGGTGATATAGGGGATGTTTTTGGCGTTGACCGCGTCCTTATTCATCCCGATCAGTACGAGCAGGGTGGGCGTCAGGTACGACAGCGTTTGGCCGAGCCCGGTAAAAGCACTCTGGGTCAGGAAACCGATGGAATGTTGGGAGGCGTCCAGTTTGTCGCTCACGAATGCGCGATAGGGCTCCATCGTGATGTTGTTGGCCGCGTCGAGAATCCAGAGCAGGCTGGCGGCCATCCAAAGCGCGCTGCTGAACGGCATAAAGAACAAGCTGATGCTGCACAGTATGGCGCCGATGAGGAAATAGGGCGTCCGGCGCCCGTACCGGCTGATGGTTTTATCGCTCATTGCCCCGATGATGGGCTGTACGATCAGGCCCGTCATGGGGCCCGCCAGCCAGAGGTAAGGCAGGCTGGCTTCGTCGGCGCCCAGGTATTTGTAGATCGGGCTCATGTTGCTTTGCTGCAACCCGAAGCTGTACTGGATGCCGAAAAAACCGAAGTTCATGTTGACAATTTGCCAAAAACTCAGGCGTGGTTTTGTGTTTGCCATGTGCGGAAAAATATATTGCGGCAAACGTAAGACGAGGCGGGGGGAATTTTTTGGGAAAAAAGAAAGCCGGATGCCAAATTATCCGGTCCCGATATTTTCTTTGAGAACTTGCCCAATCGGCTAGAGGACGTATTTGTTACAATCTTTTTCTCACGATTTGAAGAACAGCATTAAAACCCGATTTCAGCCAAACCATCACAATATGAAACAGATTACTACCGCTTTATTAATAGCTTTCCTTTTTTGCCATTGCATTCGCCGCCTGGAAGGGCTTGGAACATCGAAAAGGATAGCAATCGCTCACCGTATCCTCTTTTCCGGAATAGACACGGAAAGAACAAAGTATGACCGGGAGCAATACAATGCCGGAAAAAAAATCTATTTTGATCCGGTAATGACATTCCGGCCAACGATATCATTCAAGGGTAAAAAATTTGAAAACCGGTTTGGCAAAAACGCCTCGAATGCGTTATTGATTGAAAAATACCTGTCTGAAAAATATCCTTTAGTAATACCAGACAGCCTGCACTACATGTACAGTTATTACTCTGGCATTGACAATATTGCTCAGGACTCATCTGTTTACCGGTTCGTATCGCCGCTGCTTCCCACCAGTGAAAAAGACATCTACATAATGCAGTTTTATATCGTAGCCTCTTATAAGGATGGCAGCTATGAATTCAGGGAAGCCGACAGATATTTTAAAAAATACAGAATTCAAGGCGATAAAATTGAAATACTGGAAATGATATCCGGCCCTCATGATTTTTTTACTGTTGATCGGTAAGAGTTTCCCTTCCGGTACTGCCGGGTATTGTGCATATTGCGCGCTATTTGGGATAAAGGAGGTAGATAACTCCGGGTGGTATCGCCAGCAATAAGGCGTTTCGAAACTTACGATTTAGACTTTTAATATGCGTTATTATCTTCTAGAAGAATCCGTCGATGCCCACGAAATAGGAGATTTTCCACAAGTACAAGGGTGGATGCCTCCTCATAATCCTAGGGGCGAAGGAGGGATATATACCGCCCCTTGGGTTGAAAACCGTGCTGATTTTAACCTTGTATTACCTGTTTTTGTTCTGGCCCCCAGGGCCAGGGTTACCGATTTGTTAAGCACGATATTGAATCCCAGGTTTATGGTGTTGTCGGACCGCCTGTTTGATTTAATTCGTCAATTCAATCTGGATGAGCATCGTACATTTAAAGGAAAAGTTCAAATGCACGACCGGCAGTCTGACTATAACTTTATCTATTGGCAAAGATTTCAGGATGCGGAT
>JADZFP010000148.1 GCA_020849825.1 Saprospiraceae bacterium | reverse complement strand
GTGGCAAAATATCAGCAGTGGAAGAGTGGTGAGCGGCGGCAGCACGTTGAGTATGCAGGTAATTCGCATGGCAAGGGGGAACAGATCGCGTACCATTTGGGAGAAGGCGATCGAGGCATTTATGGCTACCCGGCTGGAAATGAGTTATTCCAAAAGCGATATCCTGGGTTTGTACGCGGCAAATGCGCCATTTGGCGGCAATGTCGTGGGGCTGGAGGCAGCGGCCTGGCGCTACTTTGGCAAACGACCCAACCAACTCAGCTGGGCCGAAGCCGCGACCCTGGCAGTGCTGCCCAACAGTCCGGCTCTTATTCACCCCGGTCGCAACCGGGATGCCCTGCTGGCCAAGCGCAACCGCCTGCTCGACAGGTTGCGGGCAGAAGAAATCATTGAAAATTTTGATTGCGAACTGGCCAAAGAAGAACCTCTGCCGCAACAACCGCACCCCTTGCCGCAACTTGCCCCGCATTTGCTCGATCGTCTTTCCAGACAAACCAACAACCGCCGTTTTCGCTTTGAAACGACGATCAACCGCGACCTTCAGCAGCGGGTGACGGATATTCTTGCCCGGCGCCAGGGCCTCTACCGGGGTAACGACGTACACAACCTCGCCGCGGTGGTGATCGATGTGCCCACGGGGAATGTGCTGGCTTACGTGGGCAACGTCGTCGGGGCGGGAGAAGAGCATGGCGAATCGGTCGACGTGATCGCCGCGCCGCGCAGTACCGGGAGTATTTTAAAACCCTATTTGTACGCCCTGGCGCTGGAAAGCGGGGATATTTTGCCCAAAAGCCTGCTCAAAGACGTGCCGACCCAGTTGGGCGCCTACAAACCCGAAAATTTTCATGAAACCTACGACGGTGTGGTACCCTCCCGCCGCGCGCTGATCCGTTCGCTCAATGTGCCCTTCGTCCTGTTACTTCAACAATACGGACTGGAAAAATTTCACTTCAACCTGCGCCGGCTGGGCCTGACGACAATCAACAAAAGTCCGAGCCACTACGGCCTGTCGCTGATCCTGGGCGGTGCGGAGGCCAATTTACTCGATATTACCAACACCTATGCCTGTATGGGCCGCGAGCTGGGCGCTTTTTATGACCGCAACGGCCGGTATGCAGCCGATGATTTCCGTCCGCCTAATTTTTTTAACACGCCTCCTGCGCCCTCCCGGGCCAACCTGAAAGAGGCGCCATTGTTAAGCGCCGGCGCGATCTGGTTTGCCTTCGATGCCATGCAGGAGGTGGAGCGCCCCAACAGCGCCGGCGAGTGGGAACTCTTCCGAACCGGCCGCCGGATAGCCTGGAAAACCGGCACCAGCTTCGGCTTCAGGGATGCTTGGGCGGCAGGCGTAACGTCGCGCTATGCCGTGGGCGTCTGGGTGGGCAATGCCGACGGCGAGGGACGGCCGGGGCTGATCGGGGTAGAAATGGCGGCCCCGGTATTGTTTGAAATTTTCGGCCAGTTGCCGGCCGGCGAAACCTGGTTCGATCCGCCTTACGACGACATGGTCCAGGCGCCGGTGTGCCGGCAGAGCGGATTTCGCGCTGGTGAATATTGCGAAGCCGATACCGTCTGGATACCGCGCAGCGGACTGAAAAGCCGCGTTTGTGCTTACCACCAGTTGCTGCACCTCGACGCCGCCGGCCAGTGGCAGGTAAGCAGCGATTGCGAGCCGCCGACCAATATGACCCATCGCCCCTGGTTCGTTCTGCCGCCCGTAGAGGAGTTTTATTTTAAAAACAAAACCCCGACCTATCAGTCGCCGCCGCCGTTCCGGCCCGATTGTGCAGGCAGCGCTGTGGCGCTAAGGCAAAACCCGATGCAACTTATTTACCCCAAACAGGCTGCCAGAATCTACGTACCGGTCGATCTCGACGGCAAACTGGGCAGCACAGTGTTCAAAATCGCACACCGGACGCCGGATAAAGAGATCTTCTGGCACCTCGACGGGAATTACCTCGGCAGCACCAAAACCTTCCACGAAATGGCGCTGCAACCGCCTGTCGGGCAACACGTTCTGACCCTGGTAGACCAGGACGGGTTCCGGCTCGAGCAGGCTTTTGAAATTATCGGCAAAGCCGGCCGCTCCAAGCTTTCTGATACTCATTAACCCAAAGTAACACATGACACACCCTGCAATCATTTTTGCCCCCCTGCTGATCCTGTCGACATTTTTTCTCATTTACCTCAACTCGAATATCCGGCAAAGAACATACGCCAGCCACATCAAAATCGACGATGAACAGATCAATCATCAGATCAAAAAAGCCGCGAATAGTCAATCCCTGCTCAATTGGCGGAAACTGGTGGCCGTATTAGCTATCGGATTCGGGTTGTACTACCTGGGAGAAGTTCTGCACCATGAATATGCTTATGAATTTGCCGTAGGGTATGTGCTGGGCATTTACGGAATTATCCTGGGGCGGCAGATTTTCAATTTTGCCTTGTTTCGTTTTTTCGAGCGCAATCTGTCGGAAATGCAGGGGGAAGTAACGTACAGCGGCCGGGCGGTCAACTACGTCAGCGCCCTCGACGTGTTGCCTGTGCTGCCCGTCATCCTCTTTTTCCTGTGGGAGCGACAGGATGCATTCTCATGGGGGATGGCCATGGGAATGCTTCTGTTGCTGCTGATTCAAATGTTCGGGGCGGCAAAAAAAGCGCGCCGTCAGTGATCGAGCAGCACCAGCTTTTGCACGATGCGGAAACTGCCTGAAATTAACTCGCAGACGTATACGCCGGGCGCGCCCAGATCGGGACCCGACAGGGTGCGCTGATGGTGTCCGGCAGGC
Source organism: Saprospiraceae bacterium (assembly GCA_020849825.1). Lineage (GTDB taxonomy): Bacteria > Bacteroidota > Bacteroidia > Chitinophagales > Saprospiraceae > M3007. The sequence goes on along the minus strand of JADZFP010000148.1, from coordinate 600 downwards.
AGTGAACCCTGCTCGTGCCATACTACGCGACCGTTCAAATCAACTAAGCGAAGTTGAACCACGCTGTTTTCCGGCAGGTAAAAAGAAATATTTGTCCTGTCTGTAAACGGGTTGGGAGCGGGGCTGAACAATTGCGGCGATGCGAGGGCGCCGGTATTGAACCGGAGTGCGACCCGGGATTTTGCCAACCCTTTTTCTGCTTCAAAATAGGCCTCCGAAGGAGTGATTCGATCGCTGAGGTACAACATGTCGCGCAGGTTGCCTTCTGTATTTGCCTGAAAAACAGCGCGAAAGCGCGGAGTGTCGTCGCCGTTCCAGCTCATGGTCAAAGCCTGCTCGAAGACGCCGAAGTTGCTTTCGTCCAGCGTGTTGTTGTCCGGGGTGAGTTCGAGCAATTGAAGGCCAGGGTATTCGAGGGTCAACTGGAAACCCAGCGGTTGCCGGTCCGGCTGAAAATCGAGGCTCAGAATTTCTCCTGCGGAAACCCGGCGGTCGTTCAGGGCGAATTGCAGGCCGGCGCCGGCGCGCTCGTCGGCCGGTGCGTTGAATTCGTTGGCGGCGGAGAGGTTGAGGTCGCCGATTTTAATGGCCACGAAGTCG
>JADZFP010000147.1 GCA_020849825.1 Saprospiraceae bacterium | reverse complement strand
GCTGCCTCGGGCGCCGTTACAACCGCGAGACGCTCGAAGTGCTGTACCAAGGCAAAAGCATCTCCGACGTGCTCGATATGACCATCGACGAGGCGGTGGAGTTTTTTGCACCCATTCCTTCCATTTTTCGGAAAATCAAAACCTTGCAGGACGTGGGACTGGGCTACATCACCCTGGGCCAGCAAGCCACCACACTCTCCGGCGGCGAAGCCCAACGCGTCAAACTCGCCGAAGAACTCTCGAAAAAAGACACCGGCCGCACCATTTATATCCTCGACGAACCGACGACCGGACTGCATTTCGAAGACATCCGCCAATTGCTCCACGTGCTCAACAAACTCGTGGAAAAGGGCAACACCGTCGTCGTTATCGAACACAACCTCGACGTGGTGAAACAAGCCGACTACCTCATCGACATCGGCCCCGACGGCGGCGCGCGCGGCGGTACCATCGTGGCGGCGGGTACGCCGGAAACGGTAGCCGCGGTGGAAGAAAGCTGGACGGGGAAGTTTTTGAAATTGGAATTGAACCCGTGATTCGGGCGAATATTCCCCATTCAGCGGGAATGCCCGGTTTCCTGGAACGGTAGTACCGCTATTGATGGCGAATCCGCTTAAGCCTTTAAGGTAAGTAGACCACGACTTTACCCCGTTCGTTACATTTGTCCGGCCAATCCCGGCTTACTGATTATCCCTCCTGTATGAATCTTTCCGACCTGTCGCTCCGCCGCCCCGTTTTAGCCACCGTCATGAGTATCCTGATCGTCGTGTTTGGCGTTATCGGATACCGCTTCCTGGGCGTGCGCGAATACCCGGCCATCGATCCGCCCAACATCACCGTGCGCACCAACTACACAGGCGCCAATGCCGAGGTGATTGAAAGCCAGATCACCGAGCCGCTCGAAAAAGCCATCAACGGGGTTGCCGGTATTCGCACAATTTCTTCCAACTCCGCCCTGGGCGCCAGTGTGATTACCGTGGAGTTCGAACTGGGCGCCGACCTCGAACGCGCTGCCAACGACGTGCGCGACAAGGTCAGCCAGGCCGTGCGCTCCCTTCCGCAGGACATCGACGGACCGCCCGTTGTGCAAAAAGCCGATGCCTCAAGCGACCCTATCATCTTCGTACCGCTGCAAAGCGCTTCCCGAAGCCTGGTGGATCTCAGTGATTACGCGGAAAACGTGCTGCTCGAGCGCTTCCAAACCATTCCCGGGGTATCTGCCGTCAATATTTTCGGGCAAAAGCGCCCGGCCATGCGCCTCTGGATGGACCCCGCCAAACTGGTCGCCTTCGGCCTCAACGTGCAGGACGTACAGGCCGCCCTCAACCGCGAAAACGTGGAACTCCCCGCTGGCAAGGTGCGCGGCGACGTGACGGAACTCACCGTCAAAACCTTCGGGCGCCTCACTACCGAAGAGGAATTCAACAACATGATCATCCGGCAAACCGCCGGTCAGACCATCCGTTTCCGCGATGTGGGCGAGGCCGTACTGGGCCCCGAAGACGAAGAGAGCGGCGCCCGCCGCAACAACATCCAGGGCTTGTCGATGGCTATTATCCCGCAACCCGGCTCCAACTACGTGGAGATCGCCGACGAGTTCTACAAACGTTTCGAACAGATCAAAAAAGAACTGCCGTCCGACATGATTATCGATGTCGGGATCGACAAGTCAAAATTCGTGCGGCGCGCCATTTCGGAAGTAGAAGAGACCCTGGTCATCGCCATTTCGCTGGTGGTGCTCATCATCTTCCTCTTTTTCCGCAGCTGGCTGATCGCCCTCCGCCCTTTGATCGACATCCCTGTGTCGCTAATCGGCGCATTTTTCATCATGTACCTCTTCGGCTTTACCATCAACGTGCTCACCCTGCTCGCCATCGTATTAGCTACCGGCCTGGTGGTCGACGACGGGATTGTGGTCACGGAGAATATTTTTAAAAAGATCGAAGACGGCATGGACAAGTGGACAGCCGCGCGGGAGGGCACCCGGGAGATCTTTTTTGCCGTTATTTCCACCTCTATTACCCTTGCCGTGGTGTTTATCCCGGTAATCTTTTTACAAGGCTTTACCGGCCGTTTGTTCCGTGAATTCGGGATAGTGGTGGCTGGGGCCGTCCTGATCTCGGCTTTTGTATCGCTTACCCTTACCCCCGTGCTCAACGTCAAACTGGGCGGCAAAGCGCACGAGCACGGCTGGTTCTACCGGGTTACCGAACCGTTTTTTGAAGGCATGGACCGCCTGTATGGCAACAGTTTGCGGGCGTTTATGAACGTTCGCTGGCTCAGCGTCGTCCTGTTGCTGGCTTGTTTCTGGATGATCCGGTTTTTTCAAAAAAACATCAAATCCGAATTGGCGCCGCTGGAAGACCGCTCCCTGATCCGCGCCAACATCACCGCGCCGGAAGGAACCGATTTCGACCAGACGGAGCAGGTAATCATGGATATTGCGCAGCTGGCCATGGATTCCATTCCGGAGCAACGCATGGTGTTCGGCATTACCGCGCCGGGGCGTTTTACGGCCGGGGGCACCAACACGGGCTTTATCAGCGTCATGCTCAGCGATCCGCAGGAACGCGGACGCAGCCAGCAACAGGTGTACGACCAGATGGTGCGCATGTACCGCCGTTATACCGGCGCGCGGGTGTTTCCCAACCAGGAACAAACCATTTCCACCAGCCTGGCCTCCGGCTTCGGCTTGCCGGTGCAGTTTGTGGTACAAAACCTGGATTTTAAAAAATTGCAGGAAAAAGTGCCCCAATTCCTCGAAGAAGCGCGCAAAGACCCCACTTTCGCCAACGTCGACGTCAATCTGAAATTCAACAAACCCGAACTCCAGGTTGAGATCGACCGACTACGCGCCGCCGAACTGGGGGTGAGTGTGCTCGACATCAGCAATACCCTGCAACTGGCCCTTTCCGGCCGCCGCTTCGGGTATTTCCTGATGAACGGCAAACAATACCAGGTCATCGGCCAGGTCGACCGTGCCGAGCGCGACGAACCGCTCGACCTGGCTTCGCTCTACGTGCGCAACAACCGGGGGGCCATGGTTCAGCTCGACAATGTGGTGCATTTTGTCGAAACCAGCAATCCGCCCACCCTTTACCACTACAACCGCTACAAAAGCGCCACGTTCAGCGCGGCACTGGCGCCCGGAAAAACCCTGGGCGAAGGCATTGCCGCCATGGAGGCCATCGCTGCCAATCTGCTCGACGATACGTTCGAGACGGATTTGAGCGGCGCCTCCCGCGATTTTCGCGAAAGCTCGGGCAACACGTTTTTTGCCTTTTTCCTGGCGCTGGGTTTGATTTACCTCATCCTGGCGGCCCAGTTTGAAAGTTTCCGCGATCCGTTTATCATCATGCTGACCGTACCGCTGGCCATTGCAGGCGCCTACCTCTCGCTTTGGCTGTCGGGCAATACGTTCAATATTTTCTCCCAGATCGGCATGATCATGCTCATCGGCCTGGTTACCAAAAACGGCATCCTGATCGTCGAGTTTGCCAACCAGAAGATGCGCAGCGGCCGCGACCTCACCAAATTAGAGGCCGTGGTAGAAGCCGCACAGGCCCGCCTGCGCCCGATTCTCATGACCACCCTGGCCACGGTGCTGGGCGCCTTACCTATCGCCATGGCCCTGGGCGCTGCATCCACGAGCCGCATACCGCTCGGTATAGTGGTTGTCGGCGGCTTGTTGTTTTCGCTCGTGCTGACCCTTTTCGTTATTCCGGCGATGTACGTCTTTTTGAGCGGGAAAAAGCGGGCTTCCACACACGATTAAAAGTCCAAATCAATTACCATGCGCATCCTTCCTCTGATCCTTCTGCAACTGCTCCTGAGCGCCGGAACAATGGCCCAACGGACAGAAACCGTCCGTATTCCCGGCAGCAACATCACTTTCAACATGGCGCTGCTGCCCGGCGGCGCTTACCAGATGGGCAGCAGCGCCAATGAACCGGGGCGCGACGACGACGAAGGCCGGAACAGTGTGCAACTCGACACTTTCTGGATGGGTGTGTGCGAAGTGACCTGGGATGAGTTCGACCGCTTTCAATACGTGAAGTTCGATACGGATTCCACGGCCGCCGCCGAGCCTTTCCGCGCCGACGCCGTGGCACGCCCCACGCCGCCCTACTTCGATTTTGTGTATGGCCGCGGTCGTGCCGGCGGCTATCCGGCGGCTTCCATGACGCAACAGGCCGCCCTGCGTTATTGCCAATGGCTCTCCGACAAAACCGGCGATTTTTACCGCCTGCCAACCGAGGCCGAATGGGAATACGCCTGCCGCGCCGGGGCATCCACCACTTATTCCTGGGGCGACGACCCCAAACAAGCCGGCGAATACGCCTGGTTTTACGACAACAGCGCGGGTTCCTATCAGAAAGTAGCGACCAAAAAGCCCAATGCCTGGGGCTTGTACGACATGCACGGCAATGTGGCCGAGTGGACCCTCGATTTTTACGTCGCCGATTATTTCAAGGAAGGCGACACTGTGTTGGTCAATCCGGTCGTTTTTCCAACAAAAAAGCACTCCCGCACCGTACGGGGCGGTTCGTTCGAAGATTACACCGAAGATCTCCGCTGTGCCGACCGCCGCAAAAGCGAAATCAAATGGCAGGCCCGCGACCCGCAAATCCCGAAAAGCAAATGGTGGAATCCCGATTCGCCTTTCGTGGGCTTCCGTATTGTGCGCGAAACCGGTACAAAGACCAAGGCCGAAAGGGATGCTTTTTTTGAAAAAGCGATCAAGGACTAATGTTTCGTTTGGTTGTAACCTGCTGTTGCCTGAGCGTGTCTATTGGATTACATGCTCAAAACCTTTCGCTTCGCGATTCGCTGGTGGACCGTCTGGCACAGCGCAATTATGTCACCGGCTCGCTTATCGTCACCGGATTGTATCAGGGCCCACTGCAAATCGACCCTCAATTCAACGACTATGCGCAACTGCTGCCCTTGTTGAAAGAAGAAGACCTTTTTCCGTTGTTTCGACACGACAGCCTGGCCGTTGCGGCATTTGCTTTCAAAGCGGCCGTCGAGCGTTTCCCGCACGCGGTCATCCCTATGCTGCGTACGGAATCGGCTCAGCCGAGAACGGGGCGTTTTCCGGATTTTCTCAATACCTGCCAGGGAACTGCAATGAAAACGCTGCTCGATTTTATGCTCGGTGAGATCTGGCTTCAAATGAAGACTGGCAAACTCGAACTTTCGAAAGAGGACATTCAAATTTATGAAGCGGTTAAAACAGCGCAACGTACCGGACCGGCAAGCGTAAAGGACGTACCCGAG
>JADZFP010000146.1 GCA_020849825.1 Saprospiraceae bacterium | reverse complement strand
GCGGCATTTTCTATCTTTCCCGCTCAAAATCTCCGTGTATGAAGCGTCTTTTCCTCTTTTTTGCCCTGTTTTTGGGCCTGATCACTGCGTGTAAAGGCCCGAGGGCCGTTACGAGCGCTCCTGCCACACCCGCGCCGTTTTACTGGGGCAATGCGACGGTCTATTTTCTGCTCACCGACCGGTTCCAAAACGGCAATCCGGGCAACGACGTCAATTTTGGACGGAACCAAGCCAGCGCCCCTGCCCGCGGATTCATGGGCGGCGACATTGCGGGGATCACCCAATACATCCGTTCGGGTTATTTCGACAGCCTGGGCGTCAACGCGATCTGGCTCACGCCCGTGGTGGAACAGATTCACGACCAGGTCGACGAAGGCTCCGGCAAAACCTACGGTTTTCACGGCTATTGGGCCAAAGACTGGACCGCCCTCGATCCCAACTTCGGCACGGAAAAAGACTTCGCCGCGATGGTCGAAGCCGCCCACAGCCGGGGCATCCGCGTTGTGCTCGACGTGGTGATCAACCACACCGGTCCTGCCACGGAAAAAGACCCGCTCTGGCCCGCCGACTGGGTACGCAGCGGGCCTAAATGCACGTATACAAACTACGCGACTACAACTGCCTGCACGCTGGTCGACAACCTGCCCGACATCAAAACCGAAAGCGCCGCGGCCGTCGGCCTTCCGCTGCAACTCACTGAAAAATGGCGCTCGGAGGGCCGCCTCGAACGCGAAACCGCCGAGCTGGATGCCTTTTTTGCCCGCACCGGCTACCCGCGCACGCCCCACCGCTACATCATCAAGTGGCTGACCGATTTTATTCGCAAATACGGCATCGACGGGTTCCGCTGCGATACGGCCAAACACCTTGAAGAGGGCGTGTGGGCCGAACTCCGCAAGGAAGCCGATCTCGCCTTTGCCGACTGGAAACGCGCCAACCCCGCAAAAAAACTCGACGACCAGCCTTTCTACATGGTGGCCGAAGTGTACGGCTATAATATCGCCGGCGGCCGCGATTACGATTTTGGCGACCGCAAGGTGGACTACTTTGCCAACGGCTTCACGAGCCTGATCAATTTCGGCGCGAAATACGACGCCAAACTGCCTTATGAGCAAATGTTCGCCCGCTACGATACCCTGCTCCGAGGACCGCTCAAGGGTGTTACCGTGCTCAACTACCTCGCCTCGCACGACGACGGCAGTCCCTACGACCCCGACCGCGAAATGGCCCTCGAAGCCGGAACCCGCCTGCTGCTTTGCCCCGGCCAGGCGCAGATTTATTACGGCGACGAAACAGCGCGCACACTCACGTTCCCCGGCGCACAGGGCGATGCCAACCTGCGGGCATTTATGAACTGGGACGAACTCGCATCCAACCAGGCGCGTGGCGGGCATTTCATCCAGGACGTCCTGCTGCACTGGCGCCGGCTCGGCTCTTTTCGCAGTAAACACCCGGCCGTGGGCATGGGGGTGCACCAAATGCTGAACGAAAAGCCCTACGTGTTCAAGCGGAGTTTTAAAAATGGCACTTATCAGGACGCTGTGGTCATCGGGCTCGATTTGCCCAGTGGGCGCAAAACCATCCCGGTCGGAAACGCCTTCCCGGAGGGCGCCGTTGTGATGGATTATTATTCAGGACAAACCGTCGTGGTACAGGGTGGCGCCGCGACTTTCACATCAGGGTTTACCATCGCATTGCTGGGTAAATAAAGCAGCTACCGATTTTTTATTCGTTCAAAAACCCGCTTTCATCCGCAAGTCAGGGCTATTCTTCTATTGTTTGTAACATACATTGCCAGGTGTGAGTCATATTTAGCCTGAAATTATTTCTCCTCAAAGGGCATCAAACAATCAAACAAACAACGGAAACATGCCGCTGACCATCCGCAACCTCTCCAAAACCTATTCCAACGGCGTAAAAGCCCTGCAGGACGTATCGCTCGATATTCCCACAGGCATGTACGGCCTTCTGGGGCCCAACGGCGCGGGTAAAAGTACCCTGATGCGCACCCTCGCGACTTTGCAGGACGCCGACGCGGGTACCGCGACCCTGGGCGACATTGATGTGCTGAAAGACAAAGACGCCGTGCGCCGCACCCTGGGCTACCTGCCGCAGGAATTTGGCGTGTACCCGCGCATCAAAGCTGTTGAAATGCTCGATCACCTCGCCGTACTCAAAGGCATCCCTTCAGGCCAGCGCAAAGAGGTGGTCAACGCCCTGCTTCAGCGCGTCAACCTCTGGGATCACCGCAAAAAATCGGTTTCCTCCTACTCCGGCGGTATGCGCCAGCGCTTCGGCATCGCCCAGGCCCTGCTCGGCGACCCCAAACTCATCATCGTCGACGAACCCACGGCCGGCCTCGACCCCGGCGAGCGCAACCGTTTTTACAACCTGCTCTCCGAAATCGGTGAAAACGTGATCGTTATCCTCTCCACCCACATCGTGGAAGACGTAAAGGAACTTTGCTCCAACATGGCCGTCATCAACGACGGCCGCGTGCTCTACGCCGGCGCGCCCGAAGCGGCTTTGCTGCAGCTGCAGGGCAAAATCTGGGAAAAAGCCATCCAGAAATCCGAGATGGAAGACTACCAGCAACGCTACCAGATCATCTCCAGCAAACTGGTGGCCGGCAAACCGATCATCCATATTTTCAGCGAAACCGACCCGGCCGAAGGCTTCAAACGCGCGGAAGCGGGGCTGGAAGATGTGTTTTTTGCCAGAATCAACGGGGTGGCCTGACTTTACTCAGCGTATTGAGTAAATTTACTCAGCATATTGAGTAAATTTGTAAAAAATTTGAGTAAATGACATTTCAGCGAACCCATTTGCAGCGATTAGAAAGCCGGATGCGTGAAAAGCGCCGCTTTATACAGGTACTTGCCGGTCCGCGGCAGGTTGGTAAAACGACGCTTGCGCAACAACTGATGCAGCAATTGGGCGACACCCCGACCTACTATACCGCTGCCGACGCCGTGGCCAACGCCGGAATAGCCTGGATCGAACAACAATGGGAAACCGCGCGACTGACCCTGCAACAATCGGGCGCATCGGAACTGGTGCTGGTGATCGACGAGGTGCAAAAAATCGCCAACTGGAGCGAAATCGTCAAACGCTTGTGGGACGAAGACACCCGACTGGCGCGGCCAATCAAGGTCGTTCTGCTGGGCTCCTCCCGCCTGTTGCTGCAACAGGGACTGACGGAGTCGCTCGCAGGGCGCTTTGAACTGAGCTACGTCGGGCACTGGTCGCTGTCGGAAATGCAGGAAGCTTTTGGCTGGACGCCTGAGCAATTTGCCTGGTTTGGCGGCTTTCCGGGCGCTGCCGATCTGATTGCCGACGAGCCGCGCTGGAAGCAATACGTCACCGACGCACTGATTGAAACCAGTATTTCCAAAGACATACTGATGCTCACCCGGGTCGACAAGCCTGCGTTAATGCGGAATTTGTTTGAGCTGGGCTGCGCCTATTCCGGTCAGTTATTGTCGTACAATAAAATACTCGGTCAGTTGCTGGACGCCGGGAACACCACCACGCTGGCCACTTATTTGGGTTTGCTGGGCCAGGCGGGCTTGCTTTCGGGGCTGGATAAGTACACCGGCAACCGGATTACGCAGCGCGGATCAAGTCCTAAATTTCAGGTGCACAATACTGCTTTGTTGAGCGCCCAAAGCGCCGACAGTTTTTCGACCATCCGGTTTCAACCCGATAAATGGGGGCGGCTGGTTGAATCGACAGTGGGCGCCTACCTGATCAACGAAGGCCTCGCCGACGACTTCCGGGTGTTATACTGGCGTGAGGGAGGCCATGAAGTTGATTTTGTACTGGAAAAACGCGGCAAAGTTATCGGCCTCGAAGTCAAAAGCGGCCCCGGCCCGGCCAAAACTTCCGGTATGGCCGCTTTTCAAAAAAACTTCCGGCCCGACCGGGTCTTGCTGGTCGGCGACGGCGGACTGCCCTGGCCGGAGTTTCTGCGCATTCGCCCCAACGAACTATTCTGATCACAACAACATTCGAAGAATTCTACCAACCCATACCATGTTCAAAACATTCTTTCAATTCGAACTCCGCTCCTGGCTGCGTTCGCCCATGCCCTGGATTTTCCTCTTCATCATTGCCTTGTTGTCGTTTTTCGGCACCATTTCCGACGAAGTGACCATCGGGGGCAGCTTCGGCAACGTGTGGAAAAACGCGCCATTCGTTGCACAAAACTGGTATGGGGTCTTTTCCCTCCTGTGTATCCTGCTCACCACGGCATTCCTCAATACGGCCGCTATCCGCGATTTCGAGCGCCAGACGAGCCAGATCATCTTCTCCAAACCCATCGGCAAAGCAGGTTATTACTTCGGCCATTTCGCCGCCGCCTTGCTGGTGTCGATCATCCCCATGCTGGGCGTGAGCCTGGGCATGTGGACGGGCGCCGGTCTCAACAGCGTGTTCAACTGGCTCGAGCCCAACCGCTTCGGCCCCTTCGAGACCAGCGGCCACCTCATGGGCATCCTGATTTTTGCCTTGCCCAACAGCCTTTTCGTGGGCGGTGTGTTGTATGCCGTGGCGATCAATACCCGCTCCACGCTTTATTCCTTCGTAGCGGCCACTGCCCTGCTCGTGGGCTACATTGTGGCCGGCAACCTGCTGCGCGACCTCGACAACGAGCAACTGGCCATGCTGCTCGACCCCTTCGGATTCCGGGCATTCAGCATCGAAACCAAATACTGGACGGTGGATGAGAAGAACCACCAGGCCCTGGGGCTTTCCGGTGGCCTGTTGCTCAATCGCCTGCTTTGGTCGGCGGTGGGCCTGGCCATTCTCTTTCTGGGTTACCGGTTGTTTGATTTTTCTGAAAAAAAATCGGGCGGTAAAAAAGCCCGGAAAACCAGCGATACCGACGAAGCGATCGCTTTCAAAAGCCTGGGCGCCCTGCCGCGCGTGGCCGTTTCGGGTAGTACCGGTACGGTGTTCGGTCAGTTGTGGAGCCAGTTTAAAACCGAATGGCTCGGCATCGTGCGCAGTACGGCATTTATCCTGCTGGCTATTCTCGGGCTGCTCAATTGCGTGCCCAACCTGTTCAGCGCCAACGACGGCTACGGTACCCACGAACTGCCGGTGACCTACACCATGGTCAACCTGATCCGCGGCTCGTTTTACATGTTCTCCATTATTATCATGGTCTATTTCAGCGGCATGGTGATCTGGAAAGAGCGCAGCAACCGCATCAGCGAGATCACCGACGCCCTGCCGACCAAAAACTGGACGACCTGGGCGGGCAAATTCAAGGCGGTGCTCGGCGTCATGCTCGTTTTGCAAATACTGGTCATGCTGGCGGCCATGCTGGCGCAGAAAGCACTGGGATTCAATGACTTGAATCTCTGGGTGTATATCCGCGAGATGCTGATCGTCGACATGCTCGGCTTCGCTTT
>JADZFP010000145.1 GCA_020849825.1 Saprospiraceae bacterium | reverse complement strand
TGCGGGAATCGGAAATCGACCAGCCAGATATTTACATCCCGGACGTTTTTCGGCCCGGGTCGGCTGACAACGGCATTTTTACCGTCTTTGCCGATCAGCAAATCCTCAACATCCGGATCATGCAGGTGTACGACCGCTGGGGTGAGTTGGTCGCCGACTATCGCGACCTGGCGCCCAACGGGCCGGCTGGCTGGACGGGCGATTATCGCGGAAGTGCCTGTTCGCCGGGTGTGTACGGGTATTATATCGAACTGGACATGGCCGACGGGTCGGTGAAGCGATTGAAGGGCGGAGTGACATTGGTGCGGTGAAAACCAAAACCAGTCCCCTATTTTTAGCGTTTTAAGCTATACGAATAGTCTACTTTTGCCCAAAATCACAAAACCAACCGCCATGGCAGCGATACGCAACGAAGAAGAGCTCATCCGGCAAGTCCTCAATATCTTTTCCGGCCACCTCGAACGAGGCGGCTTACGGCGCACGCCGGAGCGATTCGCCATTCTGGAAGAGATCTACCGCCGCAACGACCACTTCGACGCGGAAGCGCTGTACATCCATATGAAAAACCGGAACTACCGGGTAAGCCGCGCCACGGTGTACAACACGCTCGAACTGCTGGTATCCTGCGACCTGGTCAAAAAACACCAGTTCGGTAAAAACCTGGCCCAGTACGAGAAATCGTTCGGGTACAAACAGCACGACCACGCCATTTGCGGCAATTGCGGTAAAGTGGTGGAGTTCTGCGACCCGCGTGTGCAGCAAATCAAAGACATGGTGGGTGAACTGCTCAATTTCCAAATCACTCACCATTCGCTCAATCTCTACGGCATCTGCGGCAACTGTCGCAAGGAAATCGAAATGGGTATCGTCCGAAACCAGGCAAAAGTGGCGGTCGACGAACCGGGCTGGGGCGATTGAACTTTATTACCCTTAAATACTTCGCACTAAAGACGCCAAGGCCGCGGAGAGCATCGTTTCTCCGCGGCCTTGGCATATTTACAAAAATCAACTGGCAGCCTTATTCAATCTCCGTGATCTTCAACATATTCGTGCTCAGTCGTTTGTCGATGGGCATGGAACCGGTGTTGATGATAAAGTCGCCGGGTTTTATCGATTCATTGTTTTTGAGAATTTCCACGCAGTCCTCAATCGTTTCGTCGGTGGACGAAAAACGATTGTAGTAGAAGCATTGCACGCCCCAAAGCAGGTTGAGCGAAGCCAGCATGCTGGGATTGTGGCTGAAGATAAAAATGTTCGATTTGGGCCGGAAGCTGCTCACTTTAAAGGCCGTATAGCCCGAAACCGTATGGCCGACGATACCGTTGGCCTGGATTTCTTCGGCCACGCGGCAGGCGTTGAAGCAAATCACGTCGGAATGGAACATCTTGAATTTTGACGACGGATACGGCCGCCGGGCCTCGATTTGGGGCCAATAGTTCTTTTCAGCCTCTTCGATGATTTTCGACATGTACTGAATCACCAGCGGCGGGTGTTTGCCCACGGAGGTTTCGCCGCTGAGCATCACGGCATCGGCGCCGTCGAGCACGGCATTGGCCACGTCGGTAACTTCTGCGCGGGTCGGGAAGGGGTTGGTAATCATGCTGTCCATCATCTGTGTGGCTACAATCACCGGGCGGGCGTATTGCATACAGAGATGGATAATGTCTTTTTGGGTATTGGGTAGTTGTTCGATTGGCATTTCCACGCCGAGGTCGCCGCGCGCCACCATGATGCCGTTGCAGGCGCGGATGATATCCCGGATATTTTTGACGGCTTCGGGCTTCTCGATTTTGGCCATCATTTTGGCCGGGTGGCCGGTGGCTTCGAGGGCTTTGCGCAGGTCGGCCATGTCTTCGGGGCGGCGCACAAAGGAAAGGGCGATCCAGTTGACGGGCTGGGTGAGGATAAAATCGAGGTCGTCGCGGTCTTTTTCGGTCAACGAGGGCAGTTTGACGTTTGTATCGGGAAGGTTGACGCCTTTGTTGCTGCTGAGTATGCCGCCATGCAGACAGACCAGGCGCACGGTGTCTTTTTTATTGGTTTCGAGCACCTCGAACACCAGTTTGCCGTCGTCCATCATGATGCGTTCGCCGACTTCGCAATCGGCGGCGAATTCGGGGTACGACATGTAAATTTTGTCTTTGGTACCCTCTACTTCTTCGTTGACGATGGTGATGATATCGCCCTGGGCGAGCGGCAGCGCATTGTTTTCAATCTTGCCCACGCGCAATTTCGGCCCTTGAAGGTCGGCCAGAATACCGATATGCAGGTGATATTCGTGGTTGATGGCGGTGATATGTTCGATAACCGACAGGTGGTCGGCGTGGGTGCCGTGGCTGAAATTGAGCCGGAAGACGTCGACGCCAGCGCGGACCAGGTCGAGCAGTTTTTCGTAAGAATTGCAGGCGGGGCCTACTGTGGCCACTATTTTGGTGCGTTGAGTACCGGGCTTGCGCATGGCGGGTTTATTTTTAACGAGCAACTCGGCGGCTTCGGCTTGTGTCATGTCACGCAGATGGTTTAAGTGTAAATTTTACAACAAGATAGCGAGACAAAAATAGTGCCCTCTTGTTTAAACCATCCGACAAAAAGTACATGAAATTTGAGTAAATTCGACCAAATGTCGTGCAACAGACTAGTTTGCTACCTCTTTACTTTCAAGACCAAAACCCACTAAGTGTATTTTTTACAAAAAAGGTAAAAGAATCATGGGTCAAGGTACCGCAAATTTTCCGCGACAAAAATTTTTTTAAACGTCCGGAGAGTTGTTCCTTTGCCCCTCGAAAAATCGCATTTTTTCCCACTAAAGTTTAAAGAAAATGGCAACAGTAGCCGAACGCGTTAAAAAAATCATTGTTGACAAACTGGGAGTTGACGAATCGGAAGTCGTCGCAGAAGCCAACTTCATCCAGGATCTTGGCGCCGACTCGCTCGACACCGTGGAGCTCATCATGGAATTCGAAAAGGAATTCGAGGTCTCCATCCCGGATGAACAAGCCGAGAAAATCCAGACCGTCGGCCAGGCCGTGGAATACCTCGAAAGCCAAACCAAGTAATTGGCCCAGAGGCACCTGACCCTCCTTTTGTCAAGATAAAAAAAGGTTCAAAGCCGTTTGGTTTTGAACCTTTTTGTTTTGCTGCAATTCAGCAAAAAGCCCCGCCATCTTGTTTACCTTTGCCCGCCTGCCGAAAAACCGAATTTTGGCAGTCCAATGATCAAAACCAGTCTCTACCCAGCATGAAACGAGTCGTCGTCACCGGTTTAGGCGCCCTTACGCCTATTGGCAACACCCTTTCCGAATACAGAGAAGGCCTGAAAAAAGGCCTCAGCGGAGCCAAACCGATCACACAATTCGATGCCACCCTGTTTAAAACACGGTTTGCCTGCGAAGTATCGGGCTTCAACCCTGAAGATTTTGTCGACCGCCGCGAAGCGCGCCGTATGGACCGCTTCACCCAGTTTGCCATGGCTGCCTCGGCCGAGGCGCTGGCACATTCGGGCCTCGACCTCGAAGCAGTCGATAAAAATCGCGTGGGCGTTATCTGGGCATCCGGCATCGGCGGCCTGGCCACGCTGGAAAAAGAAATCGAAGAACATATCACTGGCAACGGCACCCCGAAACACAACCCGTTCACGATCCCCAAAATGATTTCCGACATCGCTGCCGGACAAATCTCCATCCAGTATGGCTTCCGGGGCATCAACTATTGCACGGTTTCGGCCTGCGCCTCCTCGTCGCACGGCCTGATGAACGCCTTCGACTACATCCGCCTGGGCAAAGCCGATATCATCGTCTCCGGCGGCTCCGAAGCCACCATCACCAAAACGGCCGTGGGCGGCTTCAACTCCATGAAAGCGCTCAGCGAACGCAACGACGACTTCACGACCGCCTCGCGCCCCTTCGATAAAGACCGCGACGGCTTCGTGCTCGGCGAAGGCGCCGGCGCGCTCATCCTCGAAGAATATGAACATGCCCGCCGCCGCGGCGCCACAATTTATGCCGAAGTGATCGGCGCCGCTGCTACCGCCGACGCTTACCACATGACCGCGCCCCACCCCGAAGGCCTGGGCGTCATCAACGTCATGAACTTTGCACTTCAGGACGCCGGCCTGCGCCCCGAAGACATCGACTACATCAACGTTCACGGCACTTCCACCCCGCTGGGCGACGTGGCCGAACTCATCGCCATCCAGAAAGTTTTCGGCGACGCCGCCTACAAACTGAATATTTCCTCTACCAAAAGCATGACCGGCCACCTGCTCGGCGCCGCCGGCGCCGTCGAGGCTATCGCATCGATTCTGGCCATGCAAGACAGTTTTATTCCGCCTACGATCAACCACTTTACCGACGACCCCGAAATTGACCCGAAATTGAACCTGACCTTCAATGAAGCGCAATCCAGACCCGTCAACGCCGTGTTGAGCAACACTTTCGGCTTTGGCGGACACAATGCTTCCATAATCTTCCGCAAGCTGTAATGGCTTGGTTATCAACAACCTGACCGTGCGATTCGTCCGTCGTTTTTACAACTACTATTTCCATCCGGACAAGGATCTTGCCCGGCGCCTGAGGGCGTTACTGGGTTTTACACCCATTCACCTTTCGCTGTTCAAACTGGCGTTTTTTCACAAAAGCACCTTTACCTCCCGCGATTATGCCATTGCGAACAACGAACGCCTCGAATTTCTGGGCGATGCAGTTCTCAGCACCATTGTGGCAGAGTATTTATTTAAAAAATACCCCAACAGCGACGAGGGCTTTCTCACGAAAATGCGCTCTAAAATCGTAAAGCGCAACTCGCTCGATGATATTGCCGACAAAATGGGCCTCGATCTGTTCCTGTCCAATTACAACCAGACCCGCCTGTCCAAATCCATGCTCGGCAATGCCCTGGAAGCCCTCGTAGGGTCGCTGTACATCGAGGTAGGGTATGAAAAAACCAAAAGATACGTCATCCAGCGTATCCTTCGGCGTTACCTCGATATTCACGAACTGGAAAGTTTCGACGACAACTACAAAAGCCAGTTGCTCGAATGGTGCCAGAAAAACGGCCGGCAGATCGACTACAAGGTGCTGGCCAAGTATAAAAGCGAAAAAAGGGACAAGTTCAAAGTGGCGGTGTACGTCGACGGCCGCAAACTGGGCACTGCCGATGATTTTAATAAAAAAAGCGCCGAACAACTCGCCAGCGAACGCGCTATGGCCGCCCTGGGCATCCTGATCGGCGCCAACGGCTCTCCGGTACCGCCCATGCAACCGCAAACCTCGGGTTCGGACGAGTTCGAGGACGAACTGAACGAAGACCTTTGAGCACTTTGCAATTCTGCATTTTGCCTTATAAATACCCGCATTGCCTGCCAAAACTGAGCACCCGGCCGCTAATTCTCCCCTGACGTCACGCGCTCAGGCGCTGGCCAGGGAGGATTTTTTCCGCAACCCCGGCCGTTCCCAACGCTATTATTTTGCCGAATTACCAGCCGGTCCGGTCAGCCACCGGCTCGTGTTCGACGATGCGCACCAGACGGCTTATTGCTCCTGTCCCTTTTTTCCCAAACCCTGCGGCCACGCCCTGGCTTTCGCCCGGCTTTGCGGCCCCGGCGATTTTTTCCCCGAACTGGCCCAAATGCCCGACTGGGCTTCCGCTCTCCTGCAAGGCCGCTCCATCCGCACCGGAATAAGCGCCGATCAGGCCGAACAACGAGAAGCAGCCGTGCAACAACGCCGCCTCGAACGCCTCGAACGCGCCGAAGCCGGACTGACCGATCTAGAATCCTGGCTGCTCGATACCTTCCGGCGCGGCCTCGCCACCACAGCATCGGATGAAAACCGCTACACCGACAATATCGCCGCACGCGCCGCCGACGCTTCGCTCAGCGGTATTAGCCGCCGACTCCGCCTCCTTTCCGAATTGCCCGCCACCGATGCCGCCTGGTCGGAAAAAACACTGGATACGCTGGCCGAACTCTGGACGGCCTTTCGCGCCTTCCAGCAACGCGCACACTTGCCGGAAGGGCTTTTGCACGACCTCCAAAACTATCTCGGCATTTCTGCCAAAAAAGAAGAAGCCCTGTCGGGTCCCGATCACGTCGGCGATACCTGGGCCGTGCTGGGCAGGCGTGAAGAAATTGTGGAAAACCAGTTACAGGTTCGGCGCACCTGGCTGCTCGGCGCCAACAGCGGCCGTTATGCGCTGCTGCTCGACTATGCCTTTGGATTGAGTGGCGGTTTCCCGCCGGGATTTATGCCCGGCGAGGTAGTTAAAGGCACGCTGGCTTTTTACCCTTCCGCCCGCCCGCTGCGTGCCCTGGCAACCGACGACCTGCATACACTGGCCAAAAAAGTGGAAAAACTGCCGGGCTACCCCGATTGCGCTGCGTTTATGCAGGAATGGGCCACCGCCGTAGGCGATATGCCCTGGCTGAATCTGATGCCGGGCGCATTCACCGCACTCACGCCGGTGCGGTACCAGGAACAATGCTGGCTCCGCGACAACAGGGGCGACGGCCTGCTGCTGAGCGGGCTCCCCGGCGACGGCTGGAAGTTGCTGGCACTGGGCGGCGGCCACCCGATTGGCGTTTTCGGTGAATGGGACGGCACGGCGCTCCGGGTATTAAGTGTTGTCGCCGACGGGAGAATGGTAACCTTGTAAGAATTCAGCCTTACCTTTTCGACCCATTCCGGCATTCTTTAACCCGACTTGTTTTTTTCATGAAAGCAACCATCATCGGCGGTGGCATTATCGGCCTGAGTAGCGCCTGGTACCTCAACGAAGCGGGCTGGCAAGTGACCGTGCTCGAACGTGGCGACCTGCGCGACAACTGTTCTTTCGGCAATATGGGCTATCTCTCGCCCTCGCATTTCGTGCCGCTTGCCGCGCCCGGCATGGTGGAGAAGGGCATGGCCTGGATGTTCAGCACCAAAAGCCCGTTCTACGTGCGCCCCTCCCTGAGTCCCGACCTGATTCGCTGGGGCTGGCGATTCATGCGCTCCTGCACGGCCGCGCACGTTCAAAAAAGCGCCCGTCCGTTGGTCGATCTCTTGATGCTGTCCAAACAGCTCTTTGCCGAATGGGCGGCTTCCGGTGAAATGGATGTTCAACTAGAGCAGAAAGGCTGCATCATGTTCTATAAAACGGAACGCCTCGAACACGAAGAAACAGAAAACGCCCGGGCCGCAGAGCAGCTCGGCCTCCAGGTTGAAGTGCTCGATCGGGAAGCAGCCCGCGCGCTCGAACCCGATCTGCAACCCGACGTGCGGGGCGGGGTGTGGTTCAAAGACGACGCACACCTCTACCCCAATGCGCTGATGCAACAATTGCCCGCTTTACTCGAAAAACGCGGTGTACGCATCGTGCGACAGGCAGAAGTGAGCGGTTTTGACAAAAAAAACGGCAAAATCTCCGCTGTTCGGTATCAATCCGCCGAAGGCGCCACACAGGAAGAAGTAGCTGATCAGGACCTGGTCGTACTGGCAGCCGGCTCCTGGTCGCCGCAAATCGCCAAAATGGCCGGAGAATCGATGTTGCTCATGCCGGGCAAAGGGTATTCCACCACCCTCGACCGGCCGGTCAAAACCCTTCGGCATCCCTGTATCCTGCTGGAAGCCAAGGTGGCGCTGACGCCCTGGGCCGGCCGCTTGCGCATCGGTAGCACCATGGAAATCGGGGCGGTGAACGACCGTATCCTGTTCCCGAGGGTAAAGGGCCTGCTGGAAGCCGTGCCGCGTTATTTGCCGGGCTACCAGGACGATCCGGGGTTCCGGAAACTGACCGACTGGGCAGATTTGAAAAGTAATTTGCGGGAAAAAATATGGTTCGGATTCCGGCCGGTTTCAGCCGACGGCATGCCCTACATTGGCTTTGCTCAAAAAACGCCCAACCTGATGATTGCCACGGGTCATGCCATGCTGGGCCTTAGCCTGGGCGCCGGTACGGGCAAAGTGGTCGCCGAAATGGCTTCCGGAAAGGCGACGAGTATACCGATGGAGGCGTTTGACCCCGGACGGTTTGCTTAGGTTAGGCGACAGGTAGTACAGGCAGGATCAACAAGATCGGAAAAGGCTCAACGGATGGGTTTCCACTCCGACACGTACGACTTGCGGCGGAACAGCATGGAGAGGCCCTCGCGGAAGTAGATCAGGGTGATGCGAACGTAGCCGTACGCCCGGAAACGACGCGGTGAATGATACACGCAAAGCCGGGGCAGATAGGCGATTTTACCGATTTTGTGCAGGCGGTAAAACAGGTTGCAGTCTTCGCCGGCGATCAGTTTTTCGTTGTAGCCGTCGATCCGGTTGAAGGTAGAGCGGCGCACCAGCTGACATTCGCCCTTTGCCAAAAACACGTTGAACGTAAAAGAGAGGCGGATGACGAAATTCATCAGCACATGGTACAATTTGTCGGCAAAACCCGATTCTTCCGGATAGATCCAAAGCGGCACGGTGAGGGCCACGATGCGCGGGTTTTCAAATTTCTTGCGGATTTTTTCAAAAAAACGCGCCATGTTGGGTATCCGCACATCTGCATCCATGTGAAAGAGGATGTCGCCCGTAGCCTGTTCGGCGCCCAGGTTGCGACCGATGGCGATATTTTGTTTGCCGGGTTTTTGCACGAGTTGGATGCGTTCGCCCCATTTCTCCCGGTATTGCCGAACGATGTCGGCTGTGTGGTCGGTGCTGTTGGCGTCGGAGACGATGATTTCGAGGTCGAATTGTTCGAGCACGCCTTCGAACTGCGCCAGGGTCCGGTCGAGGTAGCTGGCTTCGTTTTTGGTCGGAATTACGATGCTGATACGGGAATTGGACATACCCAAATATCGGATTTTTGGCCGAAATAATAGGCAAAGGTAGCAAAGCTTCGGGGTTTGCTGTTTTAAGTAATTGTAAGGTAAAAAATAGCCGTGCCTGCCTTTACATTTGCCCGCAATCGCATCCTCAAATCCTCGCATCCTCAAATCCTCATAAACATGTCCGACGCCGTCCGCCAACTCGCCCCCCAAGCCCTCTGGAACCATTTTGCCGATCTCAACGCCGTACCGCGCCCCTCCAAGAAGGAAGAAAGGGTGGTGGAGTTTATCCGACATTTCGGCGAAAGCCTGGGGCTCGACACCCGGGTGGATGCCGCGGGCAATGTGTTGATCCGCAAACCAGCCTCGCCGGGCATGGAAAACCGCCCGGTCGTGGTGCTGCAAAGCCACCTCGATATGGTGCACCAGAAAAACGCCGATTCGGGGTTTGATTTTGATAAAGAGGGCATCGACATGTACGTCGACGGCGACTGGGTGCGCGCGCGCGGCACTACCCTGGGCGCCGACAACGGCATCGGCGTGGCTTCGATCATGGCACTGCTGGCTGGCAACGAGGTCGCCCACCCGCCGCTCGAAGCCCTTTTTACCATCGACGAGGAAACGGGCATGACCGGCGCGCTTTCGCTGCAGCCGGGCTTCCTGCACGGCCGTTACCTGCTCAATCTCGATACCGAAGACGACCGCGAACTCACCATCGGCTGCGCCGGCGGCGTCGACGTGACGGCCAGCGGCGCTTATGCCGCCGAGCCCGTACCGGCCGACTGCCAGGGCTTCCGCCTCAGCGTGCGGGGTCTCACCGGCGGGCACTCCGGCATGGATATCCACCTCGGCCGCGGCAACGCCAACAAGATCATGAACCGCCTGCTGGTCCAGGCGGCCGAACAATTCGGCTTGCGCGTGGGGACCATCGACGGGGGTGGTTTGCGCAACGCTATCCCGCGCGAATCCTTTGCCGAAGTTGGTGTTCCGGCCGATCAGGCGATTGACTTTCAAAAATTTATGGAAAACGAAGCGGCAGCTCTGGAAGCCGAATACGCGACCACCGACCCCAATCTGGAAATCGGCCTGGAGGGTATCGAGCGCCCGGCAACGGTATTGCCGGCTGTTTTTCAAAGTCAGTTGCTGCGCGCCATATACGCCTGCCCCAACGGCATCCACCGCATGAGCCCCGACATTGCCGATCTGGTGCAAAGCTCCAACAACCTGGCCCGCATACTCGTCAAAGACGGCCAATGGACAGCGCTTTGCCTCACCCGCAGCTCGGTGGATTCGGAAAAATACGACCTGGCCCGCGCCATCCAGTCTGCTTTCGAACTGGCCGGCGCCGTGGTAAAAGCCTCCGGCGGCTACCCGGGCTGGACGCCCAAACCTGAGGCTTCGATCGTGCAACTGATGCGCACGGTGTATGAAAAACGATTTGGCGACGCCCCCCACGTCAATGCCTGCCACGCCGGCCTCGAATGCGGCATCATCGGCGCGCATTACCCCGATATGGAAATGATCTCCTTCGGCCCCAATATCCGGGGCGCCCACTCCCCCGACGAGTGCGTGCAGATTAGTTCGGTGCAGAAGTTCTGGGGTTATCTGGTGGAGGTTTTGGGGAAGGTGGGGTAAATCGTCTTTAAGTATTTTGAAACACCACCTGAATAGCAGAATAATCCCCCTTTTCCAGATGCTCCTTTTGAATCAAAAAGTACACTTCTGCATCGCCCCAAAAATCTTCAAGACCCAGATAGGGCGCATAAACCTGCATCAACAACACCCAGTTTTTTGATTTTTCGGTGATCTCGGCTTTGTGCTGCTCATATTCCGCCCAACGCCCGGCGTAATCGCGTACCATCACGGCATCGAACCCGACATAGTTCTGCACGCTCTTGGCGTAGCCCAGTAATTGCATACGATGGTTGGACAGGTAATCGTGATTCTCCGTAAACCATTCCAGGGTGCCGGCAGTCGGCGCCGGCGGTTTGTATTGATCTATCCAGGCGTAATCCGGGAAATCGTAATACGGCACAAAGCCGAGTGCTTTCATTTCGACGTCGGCATTGATCGGCAAGGCGTCCGGGAAATCGGTTTCTTTCAAACTCTCCGGATTGTCGAAAAAATAGACGGCAAAGCGGCCTGCCTGCATGGCCCAGCCATTTTCGCTGTCGTAAACATCGGCGAAAAACGAAAACAGGCCCTTTTCTGGCAGGCCGGGAAGTCCCTGCGCCTGCGCAACGTTGATCTGACAAAGAAAGGCCAGCGGACGTTGGTTGGCGGCTTCCAGCGGCCACGAAAAACCGGCCGGCAGCATAGGTTTGCCGGCAATGCGGCTGTTCAGCTTCCAGGACTCTTCAGACAAATCAGGCGAATAGGCAATTGCCGCAGCGCAGGGCCGGGCATATTGGTCCATCATCGCTTCGATTTCCGTTTTCTTCTTCGTTGGAACGGCAAGTGTGCTCAGCGCATTTTTTTTCCAGATGGGAAATGTGGCGGCCGAAAAATCGAAAGGCGGCTCTATTCCTTTGGGCGGAATACCCGGCGGCAAACGATCTTCATAACCGCCATACAACCCGAATTTTTCAGGAGGCGTAGCCGGCGCAACAGGGCGCTCCATATCGACCGGCAGCAGCCAGGGCGCCGCGACCAGTTCAGCCCCGGTGATACCTTCCCGGCGGAAGGCTTCTTCAAAACGTTCGGTCACAATGATCCCGTTCAAACCAATCAGCCAGAGCCGGAAAAGGTCGAATTGCCAGGCATTCCGGGTAAGGCCGACCTTGCTTTGCTCCCAGCGGTCGCGTGATTTGCTGACACTGAAATATTCCTTTAAATTACTGAAAATGAAGGGCCCGGTAGTGACTTTTTGGTATGAACTATTCAGTTCTGAGAAATAAAAAACCGATTGATCCCAAACGACGCAGGCGTCTTCATCGGTAAGCGGCAGCACCTGAAACCACCAATAGACATACGATTTCCCCCGGTACCTCAATTCCGCAGGCATGAAAAATGTATCGTCGGCCGGCAGGTTCAACTGCACGAGCAGTTGTTTGAACTTGTCGGAAATGAAAAAGCCCGAATAAAAACCGACATCCCCCATAATATCCTTCAAAACAGCATCGGCCCAAACCCTGACTACCAGGGGTTCAAATATCTGCCGGTCCGGGACTTTCCGACCTGAAAAGTGTTCGCGATAAAGGGAATTGGTCTTCGTGTCTTTTTGCAAAACAGCCCTGCCAAAGCGCAAGGTGAAACCCGGCCGAAAAAGAAAAAGCGTGCGCATGGCAGAATATTTTTTTAGGTAAAGGGGAAATGCGGGGATTTCCCCCTGGTCAGGAAAATCCCCGCTATCGTCTTAAACTGCTTAATTCAAACTTACTTCCACCCCTACTTCCACCTCGTCGTTCAATTCCACCCGTTCCCAGGCGCCGTTGTCGGACAATACCAACGAGGTAGCCAGTACTTCGCCCCGGATGTAATCGCCGAAATTTTCCACGGCGGCTACCACGGCCGGGTGGCGCTCCACTTTGACGTCGACGCGGTCGGTGACGTTGAAGTTTTTGTCCTTTCGGAGGTTCTGTATGCGGTTTACCAGGTCGCGGGCGACGCCTTCGGCCATCAGTTTGTCCGTGACCGTCACGTCGAGCGCCACGGTTACTTCACCGTCGGTCGCCACGGCCCATCCCGGCAGGTCTTCGGTGCTGACCACGAGGTCGTCGGGTGTGATGGCGTAGGTGGCTCCGTTGACGTTCAGGTCGATCTGCCCGTTGCGTTCGAGGGTATTGATGTCGTCGTTGCTGAATGCGGCGATCAGGTCGGCGGCGGCTTTCATGTCCTTGCCGAGTTTGCCGCCCAGGGTTTTGAAATTGGCCTTGGCGCGTTTTTTCAGCAAGCCCGAAGCATCGGTGACGTACTCCAGTTCCTTGACGTTGATTTCGCTGAGAATCAGGTCTTTCACGCCGTCGACTTCGGCGATGAACGCTTCGTCGAGCACGGGCAGCATGATTTTTTGCAAGGGCAGGCGCACACGCAGTTTTTCCTTTTTACGGATACTCAGCGCCAGCGAGCAAATGCGCTGGGCATAGTCCATGCGTTTTTCCAGGTCTTCATCCACTTTGGGGGGGTCGGGCTGGATGAGATCGGTGAGGTGAACCGAATCGTGGCGCAGGGGCGTATTATTAGCCTTTGCCGCGGCTTTGATCGGAGCCGTCAGGTTGCGGTACAGCCAGTCGGTGAAGAACGGAGCGACCGGAGCGGCGAGCTGCCCGACGACCAGCAGGCATTCGAAAAGGGTTTGGTAGGCGGCTTCCTTGTCTTCGTTCATTTCGCCGCGCCAGAACCGCCTCCGGCTCAGGCGTACATACCAGTTGCTGAGGTGCTCGTCCACGAAAGTTTCCATGGCGCGGCAGGCTTTGGTCGGCTCGTAATCGTCCATAGCGGAGCGTACTTCGGCCACCAGCGAGTAGAGTTTGGAGATGATCCAGCGGTCGAGTTCGGTGCGTTGAACATAGGGCAGCACCTTCTGCTCGTCCATCCGGAAGCCATCGAGGTTGGCGTACAGGGCAAAGAAGTTGTAGGTATTGAAAAGTGTCCCGAAGAACTTGTTGCGCGTTTCCACGATGCCCGCCGTGTCGAATTTGAGGTTTTCCCAGGGAGCGGCGTTGCTCATCATGTACCAGCGGGTGGCGTCGGCGCCATACTCGGCAATGGTGTCGAAGGGGTCGACCACATTGCCTTTCGACTTCGACATTTTGTTGCCCTCCTTGTCGAGCACGAGGCCGTTCGACACCACGTTTTTGAATGCTACGGAGTCGTAGCACATGGTCGCGATAGCGTGCAGGGTGTAGAACCAGCCCCGGGTTTGGTCGACGCCCTCGGCGATAAAGTCGGCGGGGAAGTTATTTTTAAAAACCTCCTGATTTTCAAAAGGATAGTGCCACTGGGCGTAGGGCATGGAGCCCGAGTCGAACCACACGTCGATCAGGTCGGCTTCGCGGCGCATGGGTCGGCCGCCCGGCGATACGAGTACGACATCGTCGATGTAGGGGCGGTGGAGGTCGGCCGGCACAGACTGTGACAGGCCGAGTTGTGCATTGGCTTTGTCAACCGCCTCCGAAAGCGCTCCAACCGAACCGATACACAGTTCCTCCTCCCCGTCTTCCGTACGCCAGATCGGCAGCGGAATACCCCAGTAGCGGGAGCGCGAGAGGTTCCAGTCCTGGAGGTTATCGAGCCACTGCCCGAAGCGGCCCGTGCCGGTGCTGGCCGGTTTCCAGTTGATGCTGCGGTTCAGTTCAGCCATTCGTTCCTTGGCTGCCGAGGCGCGCACAAACCAGGAATCGAGCGGATAGTACAGCACCGGTTTGTCGGTGCGCCAGCAGTGCGGGTAAGGGTGTTTGTATTTTTCAATACGGAAGGCTTTGCCTTCGTCTTTGAGTTTGAGTGCGATGAGCAGGTCGGTGGGTTTGAATTCCTTGTCTTCCAGTACGTCTTTGGAATAATATTCCGCCTTGACGTAGCGGCCGGCAAAGTCGGTCACTTCGGGCACGAAACGGCCCTGGCGGTCCACCAAGGGCTGGATGACGCCTTTGTCGTCTTTTACCCCGATCATGGGTACGCCGTTCTCGCGACAGGCCCGGAAGTCGTCGGCGCCGAAATAGGGGGCGGTGTGTACTACGCCGGTGCCGTCTTCGGTCGTCACCCATGCGCCCGAAATAACGCGGAAGCCGTCAGCTTCGAGTTCGGGAGAAGTGACGTAGGGCAACAGTTGTTCGAAGCGCAGGCCGACGAGCTGTTTGCCGGCAAACGTCGCATTGCCGACGCGGTACGGCACTTTTTTATCGTTGGGTTTGAACTCGTAGCCCTCGTAGGGGAGTTCGGCATTCTCGGCCGGGAAATAAGCGGCCAGGCGGTCTTTGGCCAACACCACGCTGACCGGCGCGCCGGTGTAGGGGTTGTAGGTTTTAACCTTAACATATTGAATATCAGGCCCGACGGTAAGCGCTACGTTGCTCGGCAGCGTCCAGGGCGTGGTCGTCCAGGCCAGGATGCGCACGTCTTCGTCGGCGGAGTCGAACAGGAAGGCGGCGTTGTCGTTGCGGCGTACTTTGAACATGGCCACGATGGAGAAGTCGGTCACTTCCTTGTACGTGCCGGGCATGTTCAGTTCGTGGGTGGAGAGGCCGGTGCCGGCCGCAGGGCTGAAGGGCTGGATGGTGAAGCCTTTGTAGAGGTACGAGTCGCCGGCCGGCGTGCGTTTGTCGTACAGCATTTTCAGCAGGTGCCAGACCGATTCGATGTATTCGTTGTGGAAGGTGATGTAGGGGTTATCGAGGTCGACCCAGTAGCCCATTTTGCGCGTGATTTCGTCCCAGAGGTCTTTGTAACGCATCACGGTGGCGCGGCAGGCCTGGTTGTACTCGTCTACGGTGATTTTTTTACCGATGTCTTCCTTGGTGATGCCCAGCTCTTTTTCCACCTGAAGTTCGATGGGCAGGCCGTGCGTATCCCAGCCGCCCTTGCGTTCGACGCGGCGGCCGTGCAGGGTGTGGTAGCGGCAAAAGACGTCTTTGACCGTCCGGGCCATGACGTGGTGGATGCCCGGCTTGCCGTTGGCGGAGGGTGGTCCTTCGTAGAACACGAAAGAGTTTTCGACCGGTCGTTGGTCTACGGAGCGTTGAAAAACCTTTTCATCCTCCCAAAACTGGAGGATTTCAGCGTCGATAGAGGGAAGATGGAGGTGTTTGGACTCGTGGTACATCTTGTATGCTGCTGTTGAATCTATGCTATGGATATTTAACTTCGGTCAAAACCATAAGGAACTGACTTCCGTCGACATTGGTAAAATCGAGCCGTACAAAGCCGTACTCGGGATTGAACCAGGCTTTCATGGCCGTCTGGCCAATTTCGCTGTTCGCCAGGGCACTGACTTCGTAACAGTCGAGCGTGCCCAGAGGAGTAGCCAATGGCCCGAAGCCGGTAATGGCGTATTCGTAGCGGTTGACGATGGAGTCGCTCCATTTTTTCCAGAGCGTACTGCTGTAATGGTCGCCGATCTCCAGTTCCCAGGTCCAGCGGGCGCCCACCGTCAGCGGTGTTTTTATATAAGGAAAGGGATTGATCTCATTAACGCAAAATATGGGTGCGCGGGGTGGGTGCAGCCATACATTCCGTTCATTTTCAATGATTCCGGAGGCTTCATAATAATCGTCGGGGCCTTCGGCGGTATAGTATATGTTCTGATAGTACGTCATGCCCAGCATATTGCCCGGCAGGATTTTATAACTCACCCGCCGGATGGTCGAAGGGCGCAGGCGGGCTGTATCGACGAGGCCCGTTCCGCCCGCCATCCAGTCGATTTTACAGGGAACGCCCTGCCTGACGTAGCACTAGTCGAATATGAATTCACGCCCCGGCAGATAGATACGGTTATCGGCATTGCACTCTTCCGAATTAGGATCGTAATGGCCGGTGGCAGCCCGCAGGCTGTCGTACGAACGAAGGTATTCACGCGCCACCCCTGCATCGTCGACAAAACGCCTCGACTGGGCAAGGCCAAACGACCCGACCAGACACATCGAAACGAGAAGCAATGACTTGAGCATTGGGTGGTAAAGGGTTCGGATCAAACAGAAACCCCGGCCGCGTTCGCACACCGGCCGGGGTTTCTGTTTTCCAACAATATGTACCCATCAGGTGTGCGGCGCGCAACTGATAATAATAATGTCGGAAATAATGATCGGGTTGAACATGGCGCAAAAGTAGGCTTTTTGTTCAGGCAAACAAATCCTGTGCGGCAATTTTGAAATCGGGAAGCGCCGGCGCTGCACTGCATACCCGTTCGCCTTTGCCAGTAGAAACATCGATGGGTGAGGTGTAAACACAAGTCAATTGGCGTTCGGGTCGGGCAAATATTCAGAAGCCATTCAGGCGTCGCCCGATCAGCCAGCTCGCCGCGCAAACCATCGCCCCTACGGCCACGCCCCAGGCCATGTCCACCACGACCAGAGGCAGGGGCCAGCGGTCGAGCAGGGCTTTGTTGACCAGTTCGTAGGTGCCGTAGGCGACCAGCCCGAAGAAGGCGCCGTTAAGCAGTGCGCGGCTCAGGGTCTGGGCCGGCCAGACGCAAAACCAGAGCAGTCCACCCGTGAAAATCAGGTAAAAAACCGCGGCTGCCACCCAATCGGGGCGTTCAGCCAGGCGGTCGCCTACCTGTTCGTGCACGAATTTTTTGGCAAACAGATTGAGCCAGGCCAGGTCGCAGGCGGCATAGCAGAGGAGGGTGGCGAAGAAATGCAGGATGGTTTTCATCATGTTTCAAACTACCATAAACGTTTGTTCCGTCAATGCGACGCCGTTGATCAAAATCCGGAGCCGGTGTTGCCCGGGGTAGTGTTTTCGGGTAGTAAAATCGGTGAACCGCTGCCGCCTGGCGATTGAATCGCTCGCGCCTGCCGGCATGGCTATCTCCTTGATTTTAAACACCTTGGACGACACCTTTCCTGTTCCTGTCAGGTAGTCGATCCCGTATTCTATTCGCAGCGTAACGGTATCGGGGTTGTCGTTTTTTACCTTAAATGAAAAATCGAGTGCCGAGCCGATGGCGACCGGGTCGGTCAGTTGCAGGCTGTCGACCGACACGCCTGTGATGCCTTGCTCAAATCCGAAATGCGCCAGCGCGTCGGGGTGTCCTTTTTTCAGAAGGCCCCGGCAGGCGTGTCGCACCACCCAGTCGGTTTCCGGCGATTGGCCATACCAGCGCTGGGCGATCCCCAACACGATCTCGGGGTGGTCTTTGGCGATGTCGTTGAGGTTGTTGGCCACCGAGCGGCGGACGGTTTCGGCGGGGTCCGCGCACAGGTTTTCCAGCACGGGCAGTATGGGCGCCGGGTCGCGTTTGAGCGCCGGTACGCCCATGCCCCAGGGCAGCCTCGGTCGGAAGCCTTCGCTCGACAGGCGCCGCACCATCGGGCTGGGATGACGGCTCCAGGCGAGCATTTGGGCGTACAGTCGTTCGGGGTAGCGGAGTAAAAAAGGGCGAATGGCAAATTCGGCGCTGCTCAGCCGGGTGATGGTTTCGAGGGCCGGCAGCGATTCGTCGGGGTGTTCCACCCCGTAGGTTTCGACAAAATCGGGCAGGAAACTGTACCAGAAATTGAGTTGCTCGCCCTCGCGGTCGATCTTGTTTTGGGTCGTTTTGACCAGCACGGCCAAAGCTTCGGCGTATTCAGCTGGAAGATTGTTGCGCAGCGAATGACTGATGTGCCGAATGCGCTGTTTTAATTCAAGACTTTCCCAAATGCCTGAAAACACGTTTTTGATAAAATCCTGTGTCGGAAACGCCGGATAAACGGCTTTCACTTCTGCTGCGAAAGATTCGAGCAGAGGGCGGGAGAGCATATTTTTTAAGGGTTCTGCCATACTGTAGCGCCTATAGCGCCGACCTTGAGGTCGGCATTGTAGCGCCGACCTCAAGGTCGGCGAGTCTGAGGGAAGGAACAACCCGAGATGGTAAGCCAAAGTTCCTGCACGGTTATCTTTCGTTATTGTTCCGTGCTTTTTTAGCAATCGCGGGGTGTTTCTGCTTTCAGCGTCGCTACTGTAGCGCCGACCTCCAGGTCGGCGATGTTACAGGAAGAAATGTACCGCGATTATTAGCCAAAGCTACTCTCGTTGACATTGAGATAAATACCGATTGGTGCAATGTAGCATTATCGCGGGGTGTTTCTGCCCTCTGCGTCGCTACTGTAGCGCCGACCTCCAGGTCGGCGATGTTACAGGAAGAAATGTACCGCGATTATTAGCCAAAGCTACTCTCGTTGACATTGAGATAAATACCGATTGGTGCAATTATAGCATTATCGCGGGGTGTTTCTGCTCTCAGCGTCGCCGACCTGGAGGTCGGCGCTACAGGTCGGCGCTACAGGTCGGCGCTACAGCGGCGCTACAGCAGAAACCCCGGCCGGTCCTGGGAAAAGACCGCCGGGGCTCAGACAAAATCAAACTTCCTTGTTTCACACAGCACAATTTCCACTGGTCGGACCGTTCACAGGCGGGCCAACAACAGCAACAGCAGAAACATCCAAATCCACATTTTTTCCGGGTCGATCAGCCAGTTGTCGACAAAATTGCTCCACACACGGGTCGCTTGCCGGCTGATTGCCAACACGCGGTCGGTGTAGGTTTGGCTGACTTGAAGGTACTGGTCGCCCACAGCAGGCGACTCCTCGTCCGTAGAACAGGAAGGCAGTACACTGACGGTGGGGGCGCTGGCAGAACTGAAAAAGGTTTGTGCGGCGGTTTTCGGGGTCACCTGGGCCAATGCCCAGCACAGCAAAACAAACAGACGGACAGTTTTCATTTTCACGGGAGATTGCTTTCAAAAATTAGTTGTTGTAATCGCGACACAAAGGTGGGGGCAAAACACCTTGCCCCGAAATCGCATGATTGGGTGAGCACGGGCGCCGATACTTGACGCAGGCTAACATTTTGATGTTACAGTGCTTGATAGTTTAATCTCAAAACACTGAAAATCAATTTTATACAAGAAATACACAATTAGCCTTGATTCAGTTAAACCCCGAGTTTTTTAACCCGTATTAACCCTGGGTTGCCGGCCTTTAACGCTATTTAACTTTTAAAGCCAACAAATGAGCCAATGCAAGGCTTTCAGACCCTGCCGATCTTGTCGAGCAGCCATTCCCGCTCTGCCACCAGCGGGGTATCCTTCACTTTTTTCACGAGTTTGCGCCGTGCCTCGGCGTCGTTGGGCGCCAGGCGGAGCAGGCGGGCCGTATACCGCGCCAGATTGCGATACATCTCGCGGTGATAGCCCAGTTCACCGTGGCGGCGCAACCAGGTCATCAGGCTGTCCAGGAGAGAATCCAGGGCATCGAAGGCCTCCTGTTCGTAATAGATTTTGAGCAGCATTTTCCGGCTTTCCAGGTTGTACATGGCATCGGGGAAACTGATATCGCGCAGGAGTTCGAGCGTGCCGTTGTAGTCGCCGCGGCGGAAGCGGAAAACGGCGAGGTTGTAGCGGTAAATATTATCGCGTTCGCCAGCGGGTAGTTGTGAACGGTATTCTTCGAGGAAAGCGGCGGCATCGTCCCAGTGCTGCAAGGCGAGAAAGGTCATCAGGACATTGTTGTAGGTGAATTTGGGCAAATAGCCACTCTCGTCGTGCAAAAGCTTTTGTTCAAGCCCCAGCAGATAAAAGCCCAAAACGCTTCGGATGGCTTCTTTTTGCCCCTTGTTGATCCGCCGTATGTTGTGATTGATGGCCAGGAGCAACAAACCCTTGGCCGCCGCACGGGGCAGGCCGGGAAGCGCCTCGCGCAGCAAATGGCGAAATTGCTCGGGCAAATCGGCCTCCTCCGGATTGCCCAGCATCCTGTAACCCAAATGGTATAATTTGACCATTGGATTGTTTTCGTGCGGAGTACCGGGCAGGGTTTCGATTACTTTGGGCATCCAGTCCGTTGCGATTTGTACCTGACGGCGCACGGCGCTTTGCGCTTCGGCCATACAAGCGAGTTGCATCAATTGGCCGGCATACCAGTTGTTAAGCGGGGCCGTGAGCACTTCGGCCGGGAACTCCTGGGCGCGCTGCGACTTAAGGTCCCATTCATATTTCTCCAGTTCCAGTTCGAACTCGAAAAAATAGCGGTTCAGATCGGCTTCGCCGGCTCGTTCCAGCACCTTCTCTGCTTCCCGGAATGCTCGCTGGACGTTTTTGCCCAACCCGCGCTTGCGTACGGCACGCAGCCAATATAATTCACGCCGCCCGGTATCGGCCAGGAGTTCCTGTTCGATCAAAAAATCACGGATAATGCCGAGCAAAGCGCTCATTTCATAGCGCAACTTGCCGTCGGAATTGGCCCGGCCCCAGAGCGCCTGTGCGGCTTCGTCCGAATCCGGTTGGCTGCCGCTGCGCAGACACTCGCAGCAGTATTCGAACAGGCGCAAAGGCTCCTCCCGATGGTTGACTGCCGGCGAGCGCAACCATTTGCGCAAGTTTTGTACCTCCCAGGCGCCCAGGGAGGAGATGACTTCGTATAGCGTGGAATCTGACATTGGGAGTTGGGAGTTGGGAGTTGGGTTTTGGCAAAAGGGTAGTTGCTGCTCTCGGATCAGGTTTTGGGCTTTGGGAGTTGGGTTTTGGTAAGAGGGTTGTTGCTGCTCTCGGGTAGTGTGGCAGGTTTCACCCATTGCTGCCTGAAAAATCAGAGCGGGCATTTTGCAACGACACTAAAAAGGTCAGGATTTCGGAGAAATCCCGCATTTGTAGCCACGTAATGCCGCCGTTTTTCAGGACTTCGGAGAAGTCCTGCATTTGTAAAAAGAAGCCTCGCGCTGCCAGGGAGTGCCTGGTATTTCGACATTCAGCGTTCATTTTATAAAAATGAATGTCGAACACCGAATGTCGGATACCGAAATACACATCATCCGGTAAATCATTGCTGCCCCAAACACGCCCCGAGAGCAGTAACAACCCTTTTGCCAAAACCCAACACCTAAAACCCAATACACTGGTTTTCAGCATTAATTGACAAAATTAATAAAAAACTGTTCTGACAAACTCGAATTTTTGATTTTTATTAGCCTGGGGATTACGTTGACTTTTGCATCGTACCAAACATATTTCACCATGAAAAAGAAAATCCTTTTTGCTGCCTGGCTGACGGCTTTGCTGATCGTCGTATGGTCGACTGATCTTTTCAGCCAAAACCAAAAAATAGTATACCCCACTCCCGCATCTTACCAGAATAGTACGGGTCAAACGCTGCGCCCGACTGCGGATGGGGGGTATATCCTCACCGGCTACGCGGATGATAGCGACAACTTCAGTTTTTACAGGAGCCCTCGGGTGATAAAAATCAATGCCGGCTTGCAAACGGCCTGGGATAATACCTACCTCGATGATCAGGCGCCGGCGGCTGCCATTCGTTATGTCAGCGAAGGTTTCGAACTAAACAATGGCAACTACGCCGTGAGTTTCCGGGATGATTCCTCGGCAGTCGATATGCTGCTGATCGCTCCCAACGGCGACCTGATCAGTGCGCTGGAATTGCCGCAACTGAGCGCCGACGTGCTTCTGCTTGATTTGCTGCCCGACGGCAACCTGCTGGCTACCCGCAATTATTTTCAAAGCGGCTGGAAAGCCGGCGTGGTGCACCTCGATGCCAACGGGGCAGTGGTGTACAGCAAAGAGATAACCAGCTTGCCGACCAATTATGAGGTGATCCGTTTGAGCAACG